>SCSY01000051.1 GCA_004298625.1 Nitrospirota bacterium
GTCCATTTATGAGGAAGGCGGTTTTGTTGACCTCTGCCGCGGGCCTCATGTTTTTTCAACAGGGACAATTAAGGCATTCAAGCTCCTGAGCATTGCAGGCGCATACTGGCGCGGTAATGAGAAAAATAAAATGCTTCAGAGGATTTATGGAACGGCTTACGATACTAAAGAAAATCTTAAAAACCATCTCGATTTCCTCGAAGAGGTCAAAAAAAGAGACCACAGAAAATTAGGCAAAGAGCTTGATCTCTTCAGCGTAAGCGATGACATAGGGCCGGGACTTATTCTCTGGCATCCTAACGGAGCTATCATAAGAAAGGTCATAGAGGACTTCTGGAGGGACGAACATTACAAGGCGGACTACAAACTGCTTTATTCACCGCATATAGCAAAACTCAACCTGTGGCAGAAGAGCGGGCATCTCGACTTCTACAGGGAGAATATGTATTCGCCGATGGAGATAGAGGGCATAGATTATGAACTGAAGCCGATGAACTGCCCGTTTCACATAAGCGTTTACAAAAGTTCTCTCAGAAGTTACAGGGAATTTCCAATCAGGTATGCGGAACTCGGAACTGTTTACAGATATGAGCGTTCAGGCGTGCTTCATGGTTTGCTCCGGGTCAGGGGATTTACGCAGGATGACGCACATATTTTCTGCAGGGAAGACCAGATGGAAGACGAGATACTGAATATACTCGATTTCACGCTTTTCATCCTTAAGACATTCGGTTTTGATTCTTATGATGTCTATCTCTCAACCCAGCCTGAAAAATATGTCGGGACAGCAGAAAACTGGGAAAGGGCGACTAATGCATTAAAGATTGCCCTTGAGAAAAAAGGACTTGCCTATCAAGTTGATCCGGGAGAAGGGGTCTTTTACGGCCCGAAGATAGACATAAAAATAAGGGATTCGTTGAACAGGGCCTGGCAGTGCAGCACAATCCAGGTAGACTTCAATAATCCTGAGAGGTTTGATGTCACTTACAGAGGAAGCGACGGTAAAGAGCACCAGCCGATAATGATACACCGCGCCCTCATGGGCTCTCTCGAGAGATTCTTTGGGGTCCTTATTGAGCATTACGCCGGCATATTTCCTCTCTGGCTTGCGCCTGTCCAGATCGGGATAATTACAATAGCTGAAAGACATTCCGATTATGCGTTGGAAATTGCGCGCAGTTTAAAGGCTGAAGGTCTCAGGATAGAAACAAATCTTGAAAATGAAAAAATCGGCCATAAAATAAGAGAGGCCACTATCAGAAAAGTGCCTTATTTGGTTATAATAGGCGACAAAGAGGTGGATGAAAAAAGACTGACTGTAAGAAAGCGCAGCGGCGAAAATATAGGGCCGTTTACAGTAGAAGAATATATAGATGTAATAAAAAGCGAGATAAAAAATAAAAAATAAGTTAAAATAATCAGCTTTGCAGTTTTGAACTGCGGGTATTTTATATGGAGGTGAAAGCATAAGCAAGCATATAAGAGTAAACGAACAGATAAGGGCCAGAGAAGTAAGACTTATTGACGGAGAAGGCAAACAGGTAGGCGTTATCCCTGTGAGAGAAGCATTAATAATGGCTGGAGAAAAAGACCTTGACCTGGTAGAGGTATCGCCGGACACCGTTCCTCCGGTTTGCAAGCTCCTGGATTTCGGCAAATATAAATACCAGATGAGCAAAAAACAGACCGCGGGTAAGAAGGTTGATGTAAAAGAAGTAAAGATCAGGCTCCAGATAGGCACGCATGATCTGGAGTTGAAAGTCAGAAATATAAGACGGTTCCTGGACGAGGGTAATAAAGCAAAGGTTATGATGTTTCTAAGGGGAAGAGAGATCGCCAGACCCGACCTCGGTATGAAAGTCTTTGATAAACTTTCACAGATGTTAACAGGAAAGTTCAGTATAGAGGTTATGCCGAAACTGGAAGGCAAGAGCATCACAATGGTAATAGCGCCGGGCGGCAAGTAAAGGAGGAGAGATGCCAAAGATCAAAACACATAGAGGGGCAGCCAAAAGATTCAAGCTTACAGGCACAGGCAAGGTAAAGAGGAGCAAGGCCTTTAAGAGCCATATCCTTACACACAAGTCTGCAAAGAGAATGAGGAGCTTAAGGACTGCAACTCTTGTTGACAAGACAGAGCAAAAAAATATAAAAAGACTTTTACCGTATATGTAATTAAAGTCGAGCTGATAGCTATCAGCTGTCAGCTTTTAGCTAAGACAGGAGGAATCAGATGCCAAGGGCTAAAGGTGGATTTAAAACAAGAAGAAGAAGAAAAAAACTGCTTGAGAAGGCAAAGGGATATTATAGCGCAAAGAGCCGCCTTTTCAGGATAGCAACGGAGGCGGTTGACAAGGCATTGCAATATGCCTACAGGGACCGCAAGGCAAAGAAGCGCGAATTCAGGTCTCTCTGGATTATACGGATTAACGCTGCGGCTCGGGCGGCAGGTTTAACTTATAGCCAGTTTATAACAGGGCTTAAAAAGGCACAGATAGCATTGAACAGAAAAACACTTGCGGATATGGCCTATAACGATCCAAAGGCATTCAATGCCGTTGCAGAGACAGTGAAGAAAAAACTTGCCGCATAGAGCGGCGGGTAACTATGCCTGATAACGATTCCCTTAAAAAAATATTTCTCGCTGAATTAAACATAGCTGCGTCTGTTGCCGAACTTCAACAGCTCAGGGTCAAATATCTCGGCAAAAAAGGGGTTTTGACCGCGCAGCTCAAAAGCCTTTCCACGCTGCCTGCGGAAGAAAGACGGTCTTTTGGAAAAACAGTAAATGACCTTAAAGAATTCATTGAGACTGAAATATCCGCAAGGACGTCTATTTTAGGCAATGAAGACCTCAGAAAAAGACTGGCCTCGGAAGCTATTGATGTTACTCTTCCCGGCAAATATATACCCTGCGGCAGTGAACATCCGATAAACAAAGTCCTGAAAGAGATTATAAATGTATTTATGACTATGGGATTCGGCGTCGAGGAAGGGCCTGAGGTTGAGATGGACTATTACAATTTCGAGGCGTTGAATTTCCCTAAAGACCATCCGGCAAGAGATATGCAGGATACCTTCTTCATAACCGACGCTACGGTGTTAAGGACACATACATCCCCTGTTCAGGTAAGAGGCATGGAAAAGAGAAAACCTCCTCTCAGATTTATCGCTCCCGGAAAAGTCTACAGGTGCGACGCCGATATAACTCATACGCCCATGTTTCATCAGGTTGAAGGCCTGATGGTTGATACCGATATATCGTTCAGCGATTTGAAAGGCGTGCTTGAGATGTTCATACACAGGATATTTACTCCCGACACCCCTGTTAGATTCAGGCCGAGTTTCTTCCCTTTCACAGAGCCCTCTGCGGAAGTGGACATAGGCTGCATATTCTGCAAAGGCAGCGGCTGCAAGATATGCAAGACAACGGGGTGGCTTGAGATACTCGGCGCCGGCATGGTAAACCCTCGCGTATTCGAGATGGTCGGGTATGACCCTGAGGTTTATACGGGATTTGCATTCGGGATGGGCATCGAGAGAATAGCAATGCTTAAGTATTCAATAGACGATATCCGCCTCTTCTACGAAAACGACATCCGCTTTTTAAGACAGTTTTAAAAATTTTTCTCATCAGTCGGACAGTGTCCTGAGAACTCAGCGTTTCCTTCTTGAATACTCACTTGCAATTATAATTAATTGAGATATAATTGCCTGTATAAGGAGGAGCTTTAAGATGGATAGTCAACCGGCAATATATCCGCGCCATGAAACATTATCGAGGCTTGCAATCTATACCGTAAGCCTTGCATGGATTATTCTGGGGATTTATATCTCAGACCTCATCCAGGAGACAGGGGCCACCTATGCAATCGTAAAATATTTTTTATCAACAGAACAATCCGGCATCAAGTTCCGGGCCTTAATCCTGCTGGCTCCCTTTGCCTTAACCGTAATAAGTTATCTCACTAATGAAAGAGCCAAACTCTTAAAGAAAACACTCTACTTAAATGAACAACTCGAACAAAAAATCAAGACCCTGAAACATGTTGCCTTTTACGATGAGTTGACCGACCTGCATAACAGGACCTCATTTTTAGATCGCCTGAGAGAGTCAATCGCCCGCGCCGAAAGACAAAAGGGTTATATGTTCGCCGTTCTTTTCCTGGACCTCGACCGCTTTAAAAATATAAACGACAGTCTCGGTCATAAGGCCGGAGACCAGCTGCTGATAGAGATTGCGGCAAGGCTGAAAAATAATGTGCGCCCCTATGACACAGTGGCCGTGCTCAAAGGGAATTATGACGACACAGTAGCGCGGTTCGGAGGAGATGAATTCGGAATTTTATTGTCGGATACCAAAAGCGTAAGGGATGTGGTGCGCATAGCCGAACGACTTCAAGACGAAATCAAACATCCTGTAAAAATAAACGAGCGCGATGTTTATACTACGGCAAGCATCGG
>SCSY01000052.1 GCA_004298625.1 Nitrospirota bacterium
CACAAGCGCCCAAATGTTCCATAATATCACGTATGCCTTTTTGAACCTTTCCCCTATCATCTGAATTTCGAAGTTTATCAAGCCAACCGGAATGAGAAGCAAAAGCTTTTTGTAAAATATTAGCGTCACAAATCGGTTCTAACTGTGATAACGACTTGGCATTTGCGATCCGTAATTTTAGATCTTTGTATTTAGGAGGAGATGAGCCTGCTTTTTTAAACAGCACATAGCGACTTGCCATTGCAAACTGATCCGCAAGCCTTCTTGCATAGATAAATGATAGGTCAATAAATAACGGAACGAGAGTATTTGCCTCATAGCTTTCAATCTTTCCTTCATTGTCTGGGTCGTTTATGCCGATGTGTTCTGTCCCAATACGAATATGCTTGTGAAGTTCCTTCAGAGCAAGCGCAAAACGGTACGTCGTCGTCTCAAATGCTCGTATTTCTTCCCATTGGTTACTGTGCAACTGGTTAACTATGCCATGCCCGCTTCGTATCATCTGGGCCTGCTTCATCAATCGTAATATAGGTAGCCACAAGAGCTTCAGTCCTTGACTATTAATTGCCCAACCATGATTGAGATATCTTGAAGCCTGAACCGGATTAGCAACGTCTTTAGCAATTTTCATAATCTAAATACGAGTATTTTATGTTAGCAATTATTATCTGAACGGTATCATAACTTTGAATGTGGCGTCAATAAAAAATAGTTTGACGCGTTCTCGGTAGGGACAGAATGATTATAACCTGACAACTTCTACTTCCAATTTTTCTTTGACAGTATGTATGGATTCAAGAAGATTGTCTATCCCATCAAGTACTTTTGCATGAAAATATCTCTCACCGCATTCAGAGCAAACTTCAGCCTCAACATTCTCAACTATATACAACCTCCGATGAAGCCAATGCTGTCTTTTGACTTTCTTTTTTGTTGTTTGTCCTCCGCAAAATTCACAAATCATAATTTCCTCCTATAAAGCATAAGCCGTTATAAGAATAAGATTGCCATGCTCTTTGAACCTGCATACAATGTGAATGATTCTACCATTCCTTGCAGGGCCCTCAATTCTATATCTCGTTCCACGTATGTCTTCTGTTAATTTTTTCTCTATTCTTCCTTTAATTATAGCATTTTCAATGTCTCTTCTTTCCAACCCGTCATCCAGCATTTCTTCTTCGGCATGGTCGGAAAGGTAGTAATCCTTTTCTATAATCTTTTGCCGGATTCTTTGTAATGTTTTCATTCAACTTATTCCCAGTGGACAGTTATTAACCGGACAAAAAGATATACGGTCAATTGTCAAAACAATCATCCGATACACAACCGGTCATTATAGGAACGGTATCATAACTTTGAATGTGTCGTCAATAAAAAATAGCTGATCTTCAGCGTTAATGCGCTATCTCTATCTCCGTTCCCTTATCAATGCTGTATATGAGATATGTCTGATAGTTTTTCACCCAGGGTTGCCTCACTGTATAATCAGTCTTATGCCAGAAAAATACCCATGCTGCATCATCAACTATCATATTCTCTGCCTTTTCGTAGTACAGGTTCCTTTCTTTTATTGTATTTGCATGCTGTCCTTTTTCTATCAGGGAATCAACTTCATTGTTAATATATCTTGCCCTGTTCCCCGCAGGCCCTAAATTTGCCGAATGGAACAACGGGAAAAGAAAATTCTCAGGGTCAGGATAATCCGCAAACCAGCCAAGCCAGAACATATCGGTTTCGCCTTTGTTGATCGCCTCTTTATATGCGCTCCACTCAAGCTGTTTGATATTAACCTTAATCCCTGCTTCCTTAAGATATGACTGGATAACCTCAGCTATGTCAACCATCTCAAAATCCGGAGTGATATAAAAATTGACTTCGAGCCCATTCTTATAACCGGCAGTCCTTATAAGTTCTTTTGCTTTCTGTGGATTGAATTCGTAGAACCCGGGGGCTTCCCATTTCCTAAGCTTGTTAGGCACGGGACCCGAGGCAAGCCTTCCTCTTTCCTCATAAAAAGTTTCTAAAATCTTCTTCCTGTCAATCGCATAATTTATTGCCTTTCTCAGGATTGGATTATTAAATGGTTTTCTCGAGCAGTTAAGTCCGAGATAGTATGTGTTTATGCCCTGGATGGATGATATATAATCTTTCCACTTTTTATCCTTTTTAAATCTCGAAAATGCAGAAGCAGGGATCCCTATGACGTCGAGATTGCCGAGTTCAAGCTCTGTTATTGCAGTCAGGTCTTCAGGAATTATTTTATAAACTATGCCCTTGATTTTCGGCAGCTCATCAAAATAACTGCTTCTTGCATCGAGTTGCAGCTCCCTGTTCTGAAGCCAGTGCTTCAGGACAAAAGGGCCTGTTCCCACTGGATGGGACGAAAAATCCGCGCCCCATTTTTTCACTTCTTCCTCAGGAACAACATATGCTGCGGTCATTGTCAGGAGATTCAGAAACGGGGAAAAGGGCTTATCGAGTGCTATCTCAAGGGCGTAGTCATTTATGACTTTTATCCCCGGAACGTCTTTTATTTTTCCCTTCATGAATTCACGGGCGCCTTTAATCTTGTCGAATACCCATGTATTCGGAGACCTTCCTTCCGGACTCAGAACCCTCTCGAAAGAATATTTGAAGTCTTTTGCCTTGACCTCCTTACCGTTCGAGAACGTCACGCCTTTTTTCAGGTCGAACCTGTAGACAAGCCCGTTTTTCGAGATATTCCATCTGGATGATATGTCAGGGATAATATTCAAGTCTGTATCCATCTTTACGAGCCCGTTAAAAAGCTTTGCCGAGATGGATCCCCCCGCTACGTCAACAATGAGGGCGGGGTCAAGTGTTGTGGGGTTTGCGTTCAGGCGGTAGTGGATATATCCCTGAACGCGGTTCCGGGAGGAACAGGAAAAAATGAGCGATAACAGGCAAATTGCAGATAACAGTTTTTTGCCGGGATGCCTCACACTTATTTGGACTTTAATCTTTCCTTGGCCATTGTTGCGGCCTTGCTGCCGGGCGATAAGACTGTAGCCTTTTGCCAGTTTTCTTTTGCATTTTCTCTGTCGCCGGATATGTCGGCGTAAACATTCCCGATCTTGTAAGCCATCAGCGCCTGCAAGTCGTTATCCAGTGTTGCGCTTAATACTTTCTGATAAGAATCTCTTGCGCTTATGTCATATCCGCTGTTGCGCCTGCTATCGGACTCTAATTTTTTTGCGAGGTCATAATACATGTCGCCTTTGAATATATGCGCCTCTAAATACATGGGCCTCAACTGGAAAGTCCTTTTCAGGAATTTTTCAGTATGTGGGAGTTGGCCGGCTGCATAATACGCCTTTGCATAAGAAAGGTATAGCTCCGGAGAGCGTTTATTCCTTTTAGCAGCATATTTAAGATCCCTGAGTATATTTTTGAATGCGCGTTTCCATTCGCGATTGTCGCTCTCTCGCATCTGTTTTACTCCCTGACTGGCCTGATCTATCGAGTGCAACTGTGACAGGGTGCCTGCGTCAGTCGGCAAATAACGTTCACGTTCACGGCCTGCTTTCCTGCTTGGTTTTTCAACCTCTTCCTCTATATCCGGCAGAGCCTCTGGAACAAGCTCTACTGTGCTCTTTACCAGTTGGCCCACGCTTATTGCCTTATCATCGGTCTCTTTAAGTATCACGGCGTCCGCAGTTTTATCTTTGATGTCTTTAATTTCTATAGAGCCTGTTTCTATTGTTTCGATATCAAGCACTTCTCCGGTCTTGGGATGTTTTATAACATTTCCTTCCTTAAATACAATGAAGTGCATGCCGGTTTTTACGCCTGCGCGCTTGCCGAGGTCTATAAGAACTCCACCGTCCCTTCTCTGGACGATATAACCTTCCAATGGGAAATCCTTGATGATCTTTTCAGCCATCTTGACAACGAGGTCTTCGAGTTTGAACGCGCTTGTGCTCTTTACATTCTCTGCCGCTATTATGGAACTGCTCTCAACCTCTATGATCCTTGCATTTACCTCCATCACGTTCTGGAATTTCATGACGGAGCCCGTAATTACTATCTTTGCGCCGAGTATCTTGCCGAGTTTGGCAACGCTGTTTTCATCAACGATGCCCGAGGCCCCGAGCCTCTGTTCCTCCAATATTTTCTTCAGCAGCATTCTCTCTATAACGTCGAAGCGGCCTTCTTTTACCAGGGCTGTGATGAGCCATTCCGCTACTATTCTGCCCATGTCGGAGGTCTCATATCCTTCGCCCTGAAGCTGGAAGTCTAAAACCGCAATCTTTGTTTTTTTAAACTCTGCCGAAGCCGAATTTAAAAAGATAAGGTTGGCCAGGAATATTGCTATTGTGAGACTAAATATAATCTTTTTCATAAGAATTGTTTCCCCCCCTCTATAAATAAATTGCCGTATTAGCCGCATAGGTTTTATATAATATCATCTTTTACCCTAAAAGCAACAGCTACCCATCATCCTTTTCTTTTTCCTTTGTTTTCTCGTCCGGGATCCTGTATTCTTCCGACGCCCATTTGCCGAGGTCAATAAGTTTGCACCTTTCGGAGCAGAAAGGCCGCCATTTGTTCTCTTCCCAGGTGGTTGTTTTTTTACATATCGGACATATAATTCTCATGTTGAGTTTACCCCTCGCTGATTTTATATTCTCCTTGAAAAGGGATGATATTTGCAAGATTTTTTTTATAACTGCACCAGCAGGGTTGACTAAGTAATATTATTTCTGTTAGGTTGTAAGATACTAAATTTTTTCGGACTCGTCCGATTTGCCGAAGAGAAAGGGAGTTATTTATGACGAAGAAGAAAACTGCAGGGACTTCAACAAAGGCGGGGAAGGCTCAGAGGAGCAAGCCGGCCCGTTTATCAAAACCTGCGAGACGGCCTGAGGGTAAAAAAACCACCCCGGAGAAGGCGGCTAAGAAACCTCCGGCAGTAATAAAGCCTGTTGCAAAAAAGAAAAAGCCCGGGGCGCTTACATACAGAGACAAAAAATTGCAGGAGATTAAAAAGAAGCTACTCGGCCAGAAGGAGGCATTGCTTGCAGAGGCAGAGGAGGCATTGAACGCCCTGCCGGGACAGACAGTATTTCCTGATATGGGGGACCAGGCCACTGCGGAGACAGACAGGAATTTTATGCTCAGGCTCCGGAGCAGAGAACAGAAACTGCTCAAAAAAATTGAAGACGCTGTCGAGAGGATTGACTGCAATACTTTCGGGATATGCGATGACTGTGGAGAAGCGATAGATATAAGAAGGCTTGTGGCAAGGCCCGTAACCACGCTTTGTATAGAGTGCAAGACCCAGCAGGAAGAAGAAGAAAAATTAAGGGAAACATAAGTAAGGGTCAAAGTGTCTCGCCTCAGGCGAGTCGCCGAGGAGACAGAGGGGCAAAGCTTTTTACTCTGATACTGTTTCTATATTTTCAGCCCGTACTTATCTCTGAGGCCGTCGCCGAGCATATTAAAACATAACGATGTCACTGCGATTGCCAGCCCCGGGAACAATACCATCCATGGCTCTGAAGCAATATATGCCCTGTTCATGCTTATCATTGAACCCCATGTCGGCATCGGCGGTTGGGCGCCGAGACCCAGAAAACTCAATGACGCCTCTGTAAGGACATATCCGCCAAGTTTGATGCCTGCCATAACAAGCCCTATGGGGAGGCACTGCGGCATCAGGTGCACAAACAATATCCTTGCTCTGCTGCAACCTATGGCCCGGGCCGCTTCAATGTATGCAGCATCTTTCAGTGTAAGCGTCTGACTCCTTACGAGACGCGCAAATGACGCCCAGCCGACAAAGGCTATAGCGAGCATCACTGTGTAAATCCCAGGTGGAAAGATTATTGATACGCCGATAGCGAGCAGCAGCGATGGAAATGCAAGGATGAGGTCTACGATTGCCATGACTAAAGTATCAACTGTTCCGCCAAAGTAGCCGGCACAGAGCCCTATCAGCATGCCGATGCTCATCGAAATGAGGGCAGCTATAATTGCTATGCTTATTGATATCCTTCCGCCGTAAAGCACTCTTGAAAATATATCCCGGCCCTTATTGTCCGTTCCAAAAGGGTGCTCGAGGCCCGGCGGTTGTTTTATGCCGTCAAGGTCTATCTTTTCAGGTTCATGAGAAGTCAGTATGGGCGAAAATAACGCAAGGATGGATATTGCGATTATTAAAGCGCCTGCTATCTTACCTGTCAGAGGCATAGAGCCTTACCCTCGGGTCAAGATAATGATATAAAATATCAACCAAAAGGTTGAGCAAAACAAAGACAACGGTTCCGATGATTATGCATCCCATAATAACTGGATAGTCCCTCTTCATTATCCCGTCCATTGTAAACCTTCCTATGCCGTCCCATCCGAATATTGTCTCTGTGAGGACTGCTCCATTAAGATAACTCGCAAAATCAAGACCGATGACCGTAACCAGGGGGATGAGGACATTTCTTAATATATGCACACTGTTTATACGGAAGACACTCAACCCTTTTGCCTGAGCTGTGTTTATGAAAGGCATATCAGCTATCTCTATCACTGATGTCCTTGTGACCCGCACGAGCGTTGCAATGGCAGGGAGAGAAAGGGTGAGGGCAGGCAATATAAGAAATCTGATATCTCCTGTGCCTGAGGGAGGGAAAAGCTTCAGTTTAAAACTTAAGAAAAGCATTATCAGCAGGCCGCTCCAGAAAACGGGAAGGCTTAACCCCAGTATGGAAAGTGATGATATAATCCTGTCAGCCGAAGTATCTCTCTTATATGCTGCTAAAAATCCCAGAAATAATCCTATGGGGACTGCTATGAACATTGCCCCGAATGCAAGCTTTATTGTATTGGGAAATTTCATAAGAATGTCGTCGAGAACTTTTCTGTTTGTATAATATGACCTGCCCATCTCGCCGGTCAGCAGTAATTTTACGTAACCTGCATACTGGCTGAAAATGTCTTTATCACTTCCGAGTTCTTTCCTGATTTTTTCTATTACCTCAGGCTGCGCCCTTTCTCCGACCATGCTCTCGACAGGATCTCCGGGCAATGCCTTTGTCAGTGAAAAAGTTAGGAGCGTAATGCCGAATAGAAGAAGGATTAGAATTAAAAGGCGTTTTAAAATGTAGAGTTTAATGTCGGAAACCTCCCCGCATATTAGTGCAAGTGATTAGTGTTAGTGCAGCGTGTTGGAAGTTTTCTAACTTATCACTAAACACTGACACTTACACTTTCTTTGAAATAGCATAATCTTTTCAGTGAAGTATTTTCAAATTGTCTATGGTAGGTAGCGGTTAAAGAATGGTGCTGTTACCTATCGAGAAGTTTACAAGCCACTTTACCGCCTCTTTTTTGGTCTTAAGCTTGCCCTCAAACTCCATCTTTTTCAATCTGTATATAAGCTTGCCCAGTTCAACTCCTTCTTTGAGTTTTGTAATCGTCATTATCTCTTCGGCTGTCAGGAGATTTTTTC
>SCSY01000053.1 GCA_004298625.1 Nitrospirota bacterium
TGTAATCTGCAGAAAAATTACAGGTGTGCCGGAATGGAATCGTGCAACAGGGCCGACTATCAAAGAGTTAATTACAATAAAATTAAGCAGGCATGATCTTGAAGCAAAATCAATAATGAATATACTTATTTCACTAAATTTCTGTTTTGCCCTTATGGGTGCATTGATAAGGCATAGAAGGACATATGATATTGTGCATTTTCATGGCGCAAGTTTGCCCCTGATTTTAAACCTGTTTGTGCTCAAGCTCATGAAGAAAAAAATTATCGCAAAAGTCACGAGCTCAAAAAGCGATAGAGAGGTAGGCTCTTTTAAGGGACGATATTGGTTTATAGGTGATATTCTTATCCGTATTTTAGGGAAGGTTGATTTTTTTATAGCAATTAGCGGTGAAATTAAGGCGGCTTTGATAAAAGACGGTATTGAAGAGCGAAAAATAATTGAGATAAGTAATTTTATAAAAAGGGATGAATTTTTTCCGGAGACGGATGCGGAACGGAAAAAAATTATTAAGAATAAGCTCGGGATTGATATCAGTAAAAGGATAATTACTTTATCGGGAAGGCTTGTGCATAGAAAAAGGGTTGACGTATTGTTGGAGGCAGTTGCAAAAGTCCTGAAGACAAGAAAAGATATTCAAGTTATCATCCTTGGCCATGGAGAACTGATGAATGATCTTCTGGATATGGCTGCAGATCTTAAGATTCAGAATTATGTTTCTTTTCGCGGGATGGTTTCTAATATCCTTGATTATCTACATGTAACGGATATCTTTGTATTTACGTCCGAAATAGAAGGGATGCCCAACTCTCTTCTTGAGGCAATGGCATGCAGGCTTCCGGTGATTGCTACAAGAATCGGAGGAGTTGTTGATATTATAGAAGATGGCGAAAACGGAATCATTGTAACGCCCGGCAATGCTGAAGAATTGAAAGAAGCAATTTTGAGGTTAATCGAAAATTCCGATCTGGCCGAAACAATAGCAGAAAACGCCTACAAAAAAATAAAAGAAAATTACTATATCGGCAGTGTTGCTGATAAATACATACAACTTTACCAGAAAGTGCTGGAAGGAATCTGACTTTTATGGAGGAGTATAAATGAAGAAATTGGTTTTGGTTGTTATTCCAACAATGGAGAACGCCTATCATAATCTCCAGGATTTTGCCGCCGTAAGTCCTCCGATAGGCCTTGCGAGCGTAGCCGCCACAGCGGAAAAGGCAGGCTATGAAGTCTCTATTATAGACGGTGATGCGGAACAGCTGACGCTTGACCGGACTATAGAGAAAATCGTTGAAAAAAATCCCGATTATGTCGGCTCTACTATTATGACGGCAACAATGGATATTACACAAGTATTCTATGAAAAATTAAAAGCTAAGTTGCCGAATATCACAGTTATTGTCGGAGGACCTCATGTATCGGCATTGCCTGAACAGACATTGAGGGACTCGCAGAATATAGATATCAGCGTTATCGGCGAGGGCGATGAAACGATTGTTGATATTCTCGGCGCACTGCATAGAAATGCCGACCTTAAGAATATAGCGGGCATAGCATACAGGGATAACGGCCAAATCACTATTACAGGCAGCAGGCTGCCGATAAAGGATCTAAGCACAATTCCTCTGCCTGCCTTTCACTTGTTGGACCATACGTTATACAGATCTTATGGCTGGAATAACTGGGTAAACGGCTATAGAAAACCGCTGGGCATTATCTTTACGGGCAGGGGGTGTATCGGAAAATGTAATTTCTGCGCTGCTCACAATGTGTTTGGTAAAGGCATAAGGTTCTTCAGCATGCAACAAATAAAGGACCAACTTGATTATCTGATGGAAAAGTGGGGCATCCGGGTGCTATATTTCCAGGACGATACTTTTACGGCAAACCGCAAAATGGTGAATGATATATGCGACTATATTATTGAAAAGGGCTATGATAAAAGACTTGAGATCATGGTTTCGTCAAGAGCGGACACCGTGCACCTGCCTACTCTTAAGAAGATGCGACAGGCTTCGGTCCGGTGGATCTGTTTCGGTGTGGAAAGCGGAAGCCAGGAGATATTAGACGGAATGAATAAACATATCACAATTGATCAGATAAAGAAGGCTTATGCTTTGTCCAGGGAAGCAGGGCTCTTTATAGCCGGGAATTTTATGCTCGGGCATTTGGGCGAGACGCGTGAGACTGCAATGGACACGATTCGGCTTGCGTGTGAACTTGATGAGGAATATGCGTCGTTTGCAATCGCCATTCCACTGCCGGGAACCGTACTCTATCGTCACTGCCAGGATAAAGGTATTCCGCTTCCAACCTGGAATGATTTCGGCAATGTCAATACGCCTCCCATACCACTCAATGAATCTCTCAGCGCCGAAGAACTTATAAAGTTGAGGAGGCTTGCCATGGATAGATTTTTTAAGAGGCCGGGTTATATCATGAAACTCTTAATAAGGATGAATACCCTGAGTGTTATCAGAGATTTTGTAAAAATGTATTTTGTCATAAGAGCTGAGAGAAAAGCGAAACGGTTGTAGTGAGTGATTGTAGTGAACGAAAAAGAGAAAGACTATGCAATCATAATTCCTGCTTATAATGAGGCGGGTAGGATTTCGACTACGATTGCCGGCATCAGGAAATTCAACGCTGCCGATATTATTGTTGTCTGTGACGGCTCCGTTGATGATACAGCCGATGAAGCCAGGAGCGCAGGCGCAAGCGTTATTGAACTTCCATTTAATATGGGTTATGGCGCAGCGCTTCAGACAGGATTCAAATATGCGCTAAAAAAGAAATATCAATTTGCCGTGCAGATGGATGCTGACGGCCAGCATGACCCGTTATCAATACAGGCGCTTATTGCTCCTATTCTCATGGATGAAGTTGATATTGTAATAGGCTCAAGATTCTTAAGCGAAGGAAGTTATAGAGCTCCGTTTGTGAGGAGAATGGGAATGTATTTTTTTGGTTTTATCACGTCTATCTTAACCGGAAGAAAAATAACGGACCCTACTTCAGGATTTCAGGCTCTGAACAAGAGAGTAATGGAGTTTTACGCGAGTAAGGCATATCCTATTGATTATCCTGATGCGGATGTAATTATCATGCTTCACAGGCAAGGTTTCAGATTTAAGGAAGTCCCGGTAATTATGCATAATGCCGCAAAACCTTCAATGCACGGCGGGATTATTAAACCGGTTTATTATATTTTTAAGATGTTGCTTTCAATTTTTCTTACATTGCTAAGAAAGGAGTAACTTTTATGACTATTCAGCAGAAAGTATTTGCATTAATAATCGGAGCGGGTGTTTTCCTTGTAATCTTGGAAATGGTCAGGAGAAGAAGACTTGCAGAAGAGTATTCGTTTTTATGGCTGGCAACGGGTTTTGGCATAGTCGTGCTTGTCTTGTGGAATGATATTTTAGATTGGCTGACTCACTTTATCGGAGCGAAGACGGCAACTACAACTCTTTTCATATTCGGATTTGTATTTTTGATACTTATCAATCTTCACTATTCTGTGAAAATTACCAAACTTACAATTCAGGTAAAAGACCTTGCCCAGAAGCTGGCGATATACGAAAAAGATAAATAGGCTGAAAGTTCAAATGGTTCAGAGTTTAAACGTATAAGTAAATGCCTTCCCGCGCTCAAGGAAAACATGTCATAATCGTATTCACGGTTATTTTTCTGCTAACCCTTTTTGCCTACAGCAGGACCTTCAACGGTGAATTTCAATTCGATGACGATATATCTGTAGTCGGGAACCCCTATGTCAATGGCGCTTCAAAATATTCCCTGCATAACCTTTTATCAGACATTGCGAGCGGCGGCCGTCCCTTTACGGCGATTACCTTTGCCCTGAATTACAGATTCGGCGGGTTGGATGTGAGATGGTATCACATAACGAACTTTCTGATACACATTTTTAACGGCATATTGGTTTTTTATCTTGTCCTTTTCACTTTCAACTCTCCTAAGTTTTCAAATTCTTATCACAGCCGTGCTCCCTATGCTGCCTTAATTGCTGCGGCGCTATTTCTCCTGCATCCAATTCAGACAGAAGCAGTAAGTTATATATCACAGAGATATGAGTCTCTGGCTTCGCTCTTTTACCTCTGTTCTCTGCTTGCCTATATCAAGGCAAGATTTACCCCCTCCCCGCAATCCGCTACACGCTATACGCTATATGCTCTTTCAATTATCTCCGGCATTCTTGCCATATACAGCAAAGAGATAGCAATTACATTGCCTGTTGTTATGCTGTTGTATGATTTTTATTTTCTTGAGGATAAACCATTTTTGCCGAGAGTAGCCGGACCCGGGATATTTATTGGTTTGACATTAAT
>SCSY01000363.1 GCA_004298625.1 Nitrospirota bacterium
GCAACTCCTTGGAATGGAACAACCATTCCGCGTCGTTGCGCCTTGCCCTGCGCCCGGAAAACCGCACACTCCAGCCCGTTCAACTGAGCTTTCTAGGTTAAAAGTAAGGCGCTTCCGCCTTCGGCTCGCGGTTGAGCAAGGCTTCCACCGCTTTTCCCGGCGGCAGGCCGTCGAACAGTACGCGGCACACGGCGTTGGTGATCGGCATGTCCACCTGCATTCGCTGCGCCAGACGCTGTACCTCGGCGGCGGTGTTGACGCCTTCGGCGACGTGTCCCAGTTCGGCCAGCACATCGGCCAGCGCTTTGCCCTGCGCCAGCTTGAGGCCGACGGTGCGGTTGCGCGACAGGTCGCCGGTGCAGGTCAGGATCAGGTCGCCCATGCCGGTCAGCCCCATGAAGGTTTCGGGGTGCCCGCCGAGCGCTTCGCCGAGCCGGGTGATTTCCGCCAGGCCGCGCGTTATCAGCGCGGCGCGCGCATTGTGACCGTAGCCCAGGCCGTCGGAAATGCCGGCGGCGATGGCCATGACGTTTTTCACCGCGCCGCCGGTTTCCACGCCGACTACGTCGGTGCTGCTGTAAACGCGCAGTCTGGCGCTGTGCAGGCGTGTTGCCGTTACGCGAGCGAAATCGGGATCGCTCGAAGCCAGGGTCAGTGCGGTAGGCAAGCCTTGCGCCACTTCCCTGGCGAAGCTCGGGCCGGACAGGATGCCGCGCGGCGTGGCGGCAGCCAGCTCTTCGTCCGCCACTTGATGGGGCAGACATGCCGAACCCGCCTCAAAGCCCTTGCATGCCCAGATTACCGGCAGCGTGGGGACGCGGGCGGCAATTTCGCGTAGCGTCAGGCGCAAGCCGGCGGTCGGCGTTACCACCAGCGCCAGTTCTGCGCCTTCCAGAGCGGCGTCGAAAGCGGCAGCCAGCCGCAGGGAATCGGGGAAGGGAAAGTCCGGCAGATAGCGCCGATTGGCGCGTTCATCCGCCAATTCGGCAAGGTGGGCGGCATTGCGCGACCACAGCGAAACGGCATGTTTCGCCGACAAATTCAACGCCAGCGCGGTGCCCCAGGCACCGGCGCCGAGCACCGCGATCTTCATCCTAGATCATACTCCCCACACTTGG
>SCSY01000054.1 GCA_004298625.1 Nitrospirota bacterium
TCCCGCAGCTCCGGCTTAAGCCCATGTTCCGTGAGCCGGTCATATTCGTCGTTTCTCTCCTTTATCAGCATCATCAGGTCATGCCCCATCTTTTCTGTTCCGGCCTTCACAGTGCTTTTTATTATTGAATCTATATCGCCGTGCCCGGCATAGGGGAGAGTAAGCTCTTTCATCTCTGAAATAGCCTTGCGCGCCTCGTCCCAATATAAAGGATCAGTTGTTATCCTCACATGATCATGCTCGTGTTCAAAAAGTCCTTTGACGTATTTCCCCCAGAGTTCCAACTCATGAGGACTCAGCTCTGTGCCTTCTGTGATCATTGGAAGCGTTACCGTTATATCGGAATCTATATTAATATCGAAGATGTTCACTGCCGCATGAATATATTCGCCCTCAATCTTATAGGAGTAGTCAAAATTATAGGACCAGCCTAATCTCCATCTGGTCTGGGCGGGATAGTTCTTATTTTCTTTGCTGTCAAATGGACCGTTCCTATCTGCGGAAGCAATTACCTCCCGGAGATTCTTTCCCATGACAGGATAGTAATCGTAGCTTACATCTTTCTTGTAGTCCAGCCTTACGGTCTTGGGCGATGTCCTGGGCGGTTCCTTAGGAAGTGCTTCAGGCGGTTTTAAGGACTCTTTATCTCCTGTGAAGCGCTTTGGTTTTATCTTCTTTAATCCATCAGGGCTATCAGTGATTATGAGAGTTCCATCCTGATCGAAATACTGGAATACCTGGGCATGGCTCGGAAGGGGTAACGCTAAGAAAAAGATAAGGGCTATGACGAGCCTTATTGCGTTCATGATTTTAATAATAACCTATTTGTCTCTGCAATATCTTCTTCGCTTTTTTCAGATTACGGATGTCGTCTTTGTCTGCCTTCTTCGGCGTCTCGAGTATCAGGGGGACATTCGAAAACGGTACCTGCGTAAAAAATTCCTCAAATCCCTTTATCCCTATTTTCCCCAACCCTATATGTTCATGCCTGTCCCTATGCGAACCAAGTTCACCTTTTGAGTCATTCAGGTGGATGAGTTTCAGCTTATCAATGCCGATATATCTTTCTATCTCCTCTAAGAACTTGTCTATTCCCTTTTTGGCTCTGATGTCATATCCGGCTGCAAATGCATGGCATGTATCTATGCAAATCCCTGATATCCGTCCATTCACCCTGTCCATAACCTCTGCAAGCTCTGTTATCTCTGATGTGATATCGCCCCGCTCGCCTGCGGTGTTTTCGAGGAGAAGCCCTGCGCCCCATTTCCGGTTTTTGAAGACCTCCTTCAGCCCCTTTATTGCCCTTTGCCTTGCAATTTTTTTATCTTCTCCTGAGGCGCTGCCTGTATGAAGCACGACAAAGTCTGCACTGATTGCGTCAGCCCTGTTCATCTCCTCTTTAAGAAGTCCGATTGATTTTCTGAAAAGCTCATCTGAAGGCGACGCCAGATTTATGAGATAGGATGTATGGATAAAAACAGGCCTGATATCCAGTTCTCTTTTAAGTTTTCTAAACAATGTCCTGTCTTCTCCCGATATATATTTCAGCGCCCATCCTCTTGGGTTGTGGGAAAATATCTGCATTGTCGTGCAGCCGAGTTCATGCGCCCTTTCGAGGCTTTTATAAATCCCGCCTGCTATTGACGTATGAACCCCAAGACGTGTCATGATTTTATGATACAGGATTTTAGTGGCTTGCGAAACCGGCATTTCAGATGCGTTTATATTTTAAAAATCTACTGCATGTGCTATATTTAGACAGTTTTCGGGAAATATGATGGTTCGTATAGTAAGTGGTAGGCGAAAATAAAAGCACATGCCTCTATCAGATATCCACATATATAAGCTTCGTTCAGCAATTGAAAACTACTGTTTTCCGCCTGCCTATTACGATTTTATTGAGAATGCCCCAGCCTGCTTCGATAACATGGCTGAAGTTGAATCAAAGATCAAGAAAGATTTATTAAGCAATGACGTCCTTGCAGTCAAAAACGGCTTGTCAAACGTTCTCTATTGGGGTTACGCACGGATGGGTATTCGTAACACTCGGGTAGCTCGGTTTCGACAAAAGGTAAGCACCCAACAACTTTCAGAAACTATTCACCTTTTCAGTCACACTCTGTCACCTTCTCTCATTCAGATTAAGAAAATTGAGCTTCCGGAATTCTCCGGCGTTTCGTTTGTTAGCAAAATCCGAATGTTTCTTGATCCGACAAATTCAGCGACGCTTGATTTCCAAATTATGAAAATAACCCAAGAATGCCCTGATACCATATTGGCAAATGTTCACGTCTCGGAAAAGTCTACTCAAATAAACATTACAGAGAACAATTCTTTGACATACGAGGCTTGGTGCAAAAAGAACCGGGACATTTCAACTCGATATTATTCATCACAATATCGGGCGGTTGATGTCGAGCGGGGTTTCTTTCAGTTGATTCAGTGTAATCAAGTTAAAATTGCAGGTGAAATTCTAAGAGATGCTTAACGGTGGATTTGGGGGTCAGGCTTGAATTAATGAATATAGCTACTCATCCTTTAGCCTCCAACAATCTTTCTTGTCCCTTCATCCATCTTTGCGCGGGTAAAATCAGAATTGCTGATTTTTGCTCCAGCAAGGTCTGCGTTTGTGAGGTCTGCCGCGCGCAGGTTTGTATTGAGGATTTGAGCTCCCCGGAGATTGGCTCCCGAGAGATTTGCAGTATTCAGGTCTGCTTTTGTCAGGTCAGCTCCCTGCATGGCAGCGCCCGATAAATCAGCCGCTGCCATGCTTGCTCCATAGGCGTTCACGCCCTTCATCTTTGCATTGGTAAATTTTGCGGCAGCGGCCTCAACCTGCTGGAGATTGGCATTGCTCAGTTCAGTCCCTTTGACTATCGCGGCAGAGAGATTGGTAAGTTTGAGATTTGCCTCTGTAAGGTCTGCTCCGGAAAGATCCGCGCCTATAAGAACGCTGAATCTTATATCTGCCCTTGCAACGCCTGCCTGTTTCAGGTTAGCGCCTGTGAGATTTGCGCCGCTCAAATCACATCCTGAAAGGTCTGCATTTTCAAGAACGGCCCCGCTCAGGTTAACGTAACCGAGGTTTGCTTTTTTGAGGACAGAGCCTTTGAGATTAACCCCGCTCAGGTCGAGTTCGCTCAGGTCGAGGCCGGAAAGGTCCAATCCCGATAGGTCTCCGGTTGTGGATGAGATCTCAATGACTTTATTTCTTGACAATTTTTCCATTCACCCTGCTTTAAACTGTTATTCCTGTCATTCTGGCTTGTCCAGAATCCTTCTGAATTTGTTCGGAATCGCAAGAATGATTCCCGACAAGCGGGAATGACATATAAATGATACAGGGTTTATTATTTTGAGACAAGCATGGTTTTCAATGATATAATTTAGGCATGGTGGATATAGAGGCTGTCCGGAAAGCAAGAGAAAATATAACCCCATTCATTCACAAAACTCCGTTAATCTATTCAAACTCATTCAGCAAAATGACAGGAGCGGAGATTTATCTTAAGGCGGAGAATCTTCAGAAAACAGGTTCATTCAAAGTTCGCGGCGCATTCAATAAGTTAATTAATATCAAAGACAAAAAGGTGATAGCCGCCTCGATGGGCAATCATGCGCAGGGAGTCGCATTCGCCGCCGCAAGGCTCGGACTTTATTCAAAGATAGTCATGCCTGTTACAGCGCCGATAGTAAAACAGGAGGCAACAAAGGGATACGGCGCGGAGGTCGAGCTTTATGGAGAAAATTTTAACGAGGCCCTTAATTATGCCCTTTCGCAGAAAGATTATACATTTATACATGCCTTTGACGATGAGGTCGTAATCGCAGGACAGGGAACCATAGGATTGGAGCTCGCCGAAGATTCAAAAGACATAGACCTCGTGCTTGTGCCTGTTGGAGGCGGCGGCCTTATCTCCGGCATTTCAATCGCCGTGAAATCGCTGTCGCCAAAGACAGAGGTCATAGGCATTCAGACCGAAGCAAACGCGTCTGCTTATGAATCATTCAAAAATAAAAAAATATCCGAAAAAATTCCGTCTCACACGCTTGCCGACGGCATAGCAGTCGGAAAGGTCGGGGGAAAGGCATTTGAGATTATTAATAAATACGTTGATGACATGTTACTGGTGAAAGAGGACTCTATTGCAATGGCGATCCTGCTTTTTCTCGAAAGGAAGAAGCTTGTTGTCGAAGGCGCAGGCGCAGTGCCGCTGGCGGCTTTAATAGAGAATAAGGAGAGATTTAAGGGAAGGCGCATAGCCCTTGTCATAAGCGGAGGCAATATAGATTTCACTCTCATAGACAGGATAATACATAAGGGCCTTCTCACAAGCGGGAGGATAGGTGTCTTTGAGGTTATTGTTGACGACGTTCCGGGAATGCTGCACAAGACAACAGGGATAATCGCGTCTCAAATGGGCAATATACTTAATGTTGTTCATGACAGGCTCGTAGGAGATCTCCCTGTTGGAAAGACAAAGGTGATCTTTACAATCGAGGTAAAGGGGAGAGAGCATCTTGAAAATATAATCTCGGCCCTCGGCAAGGAAGGCTTCAGCGTGAGGAAATATCATTAGCCGGAATAACATAAAACTTGAAAAATTTTACCCTGAGGATTATCCTATTGCTAAGATAACAAAGCCTTATAACGCATGGAGGCGCTTATGAAAAGACTTGTCTTTGGCCTTATCACAGTATGTCTTACATTGTTTTTGCTCTCAAATACTCTTTTTGCTCATGAATCGGATCCCGAGTTCGCTGCTGCTTTTAAATATTACAACAGCAAGAACTACAAAAAGGCGATAGAACTCTTTAAGGAATATGTTAAGAAAGATCCCGATCCTGCTGCTTATTATATTATTGGCTATTCGCTCTATAAGCTCGGCAAACATGATGAGGCCAACGAATATTTCAAGGAGGCTTTTCTCATTGATCCGGCTTTCTCCCTCGAAAAGTATGGCCTGAAAAAAGAGGGCGCTGAACTAAAACCTGAACCTACGGAAAAACCTCTCGCAGAGGAGAAGGTTCCTGCAAAAAAAACTGAGGTAAAGCCTGAAACTGCCAAGCCGGCTCCAAAGCCTGAGCCTCAGAAGGCAGCTCCGGAGAAACCAAAGGCAGTTCCGCCTGCGCCTGCTGCAACAAAGCCTGCCCAGCCTGCTACAAAGAAGACAGAACCGCAAAAACTTGCGAAAACAGAGGCAAAGAAAGTCGAGCCTCAAAAAGTGCAGCCGCCTGCTCAAATGCCGCCTGCGCCAATGCCTCAAATCCCTAAACCCAAGCAAGCAGCGCCTGGCGTTTCTCCCGGCATGTCAACCGCTCTTGTTGCAGGCTTCGGCATGATTATGTTGGTTATTTTCCTTGCAGTGTATATATTTGGATCGCTATGTCTTTTCCTTATTGCCAAAAAACTCAATGTCCCTGCGCCGTGGACTGCATGGATTCCTCTGGTTAATCTGTGGACTATCGTTACAGCAGCCGAAAAGCCGTGGTGGTGGATTCTTCTCATCTTTATTCCAATAGTAGGTCCGCTGGTTGTATTGACCTACCTGTGGATTCTTATAACTGAAAATTGCGGCAAAAACAAGTGGCTCGGCCTTTTAATGCTGGCGCCTGTTGCAAACCTTGTGTGGCTTGGCATACTGGCTTTTTCAAAATCGGAAAAAGAAGAACAGACCAAAACCATGGTGCTTGAGCCTCCGGCTGAGAGCTCGCCTCCTGAGGAGCAGTTTTGAAAGGGGGTATAAATGGAAGAGATAAAATTAACAAGCCTTTCAAGCTGCGCGGGCTGAGCGGCAAAATTCAGTCCTTTGGACCTGTCCCAGGTTCTGGGGCAGCTGCCTGATATAACAGACCCGAATGTATTGGTCGGCGCATCAAATGCAGATGACGCGGGTGTTTATAAAATCACAGACGATATTGCAGTTGTCTTTACTGCTGATTTCTTCACCCCGATAGTTGACGACCCTTACTGGTTCGGCGCAATAGCTGCGGCCAATGCGCTGTCTGATGTTTATGCAATGGGCGGCAAGGCTATAGCGTCGCTGAATATTGCCATGCTGCCGAGCGATCAAAGGTTTTTTCCAGCCCTTAAAAAAATCATGCAGGGCGGCATTGACAAGATGAAAGAGGCAGGCGTATCAATTATTGGCGGACATACTGTAAAGGATAAGGAGCCTAAATTCGGCTATGCTGTCCTGGGGCTTATACATCCGGATAAGGTTCTCGATAATTCAAAGGCAAAGCCGGGAGATGCGCTTATCCTCACAAAGAAAATCGGCACGGGAATTGTCTCTACAGGCATTAAGGCCGGGATGTGCAGCGATGCTGTAATCGAGGAACTGACCTCTTCGATGACTGCACTGAATAAAAGGGCAGGCGAGATAATGCTTGAGATCGGTGTAAGCACGGCAACAGACATAACGGGTTTCGGGCTCATCGGGCACCTGAGTGAAGTGCTTACGGCAAGCAAGTGTCAGTCCCGGCTTTATTCAAGCCGAGTCCCTTATTTTAATGAAGCTGTAAGGCTTGCTGAAATGGATATTGCTCCGGGAGGCTCGCTTGGAAATCTGAAAATCTACAACCCGATAATCGAATGGGCCAGGGGTGTAACCGATTCCGAGCAGGTGCTGATGAACGATGCCCAGACATCAGGCGGTCTTCTTATTTTTGTTCCTCAGGACAGAAAAGACAGGCTTGTCAATGCCCTGCAGAAAGAAAATATATCGGCTGCCCATATCGGCGATGTGCTTGCCGAGAATGTAAAAAGCGATAAAAAAATATTTGTAGAGAAATAAATGTCGTTTGCTTCATTGCGGTTGCGGCTGGTTGCACCCCTTCCATTTTCCCCGCCCTCTGTAATATAATAATTCGATTTGCTTCATTTAAGATTCTATAAGAATGTTTCATAGTCATGCTTGTCGGTTATAACAATAACGTAACCTACAAGGGAAAGGTTTATCATGTCCAGACAGAGGACAGTGGATTGAAAAACCCTATCATAGTTACGCTCTTATACTTTAAAGGCACTATCCTTGCCTCAAAGAAGACCAATTATTCCCACCTCATCGGAAATAAAGACATCAAGGAATCTGTCAGGGAGTTAATGAAGGAACAGCACAAGGCAATACTGAAAGAATTGATAGCAGGGAAACATACAGCCGAGGTCCAGGCCGAAGTAAAGGAGACTGGAGCAGATGTGGGCAAACCGGAAATACAAAGTGCGGCAAGCGGGAATATTTCTGAGCCGGGCGCAAAGGGAGCTGCAGATAAAACAAAAACACTTGATGACATACTTCTGGACTATATAATAAAAAGGGAGAAAAGCAAATGACCCAGGTTTCTACTTCAAGGGATATAGGCCAGCTAAAAAGGCAGGCCAGGACAGTGCGCTCTGAAATACTGAAGATGCTCACAGAGGCCGGATCAGGACATACAGGCGGTTCACTCTCGGCAGCGGATATTGTGACAGCGCTGTATTTCCATAAACTAAGGCACAACCCAAAAGACCCGGCATGGAAAGAAAGGGACAGGTTTATACTTTCAAAAGGCCACGCCGCCCCTCTGCTTTACACGGCGCTCGCGCTTTCCGGATATTTTGATAAGTCATTACTTAAGACCTTGCGGAAGATTGGAAGCCCGCTGCAAGGGCATCCATGCTCAAAACTGCTTCCCGGTGTTGAGGTATCAACAGGTTCATTGGGACAGGGGCTCTCTATCGCAAACGGCATTGCCATGGGGCTTAAGATGGACGGCTTGAACTCGCGTGTTTATTGCCTCCTCGGAGACGGCGAGACCCAGGAAGGGCAGGTATGGGAAGCTGCTATGAGCGCCTCGCATTACAGGCTTGATAATATATGCGCAATTATTGATAACAACGGCCTTCAGATTGACGGGCATTGCTGTGATGTGATGGCTCTTGAGCCGATCGTTGATAAATGGGCTGCCTTTGGCTGGCACGTTATTGATATTGACGGACATGACATGGCGTCAATTATAAATGCCCTTGACGAGGCAGAGACAATAAAGGGAAAACCAACAGCGATTGTTGCCAGGACAGTAAAGGGCAAAGGCGTCTCCTTTTTTGAGGGGAAGGCTAAGTATCACGGAATAACTCCTACGAGCGAGGAGCTTGAAAAGGCATTGGTAGAAATCGAGGACATAGACAATGGGTGAGAAACAGAAGTCAGAAATTAAAACTCAGAACATAGCGACCAGAGATGCTTATGGAGAGGCGCTTCTGGAACTCGGCAAAAAAAGAAATGACGTTGTGGTCCTCGATGCAGACCTTTCAGGCTCTACAAAGACAGCAGGTTTTGCAAAGGCATTCCCCGATAGATTTTATAATATGGGGATTTCTGAGCAGGATTTAATCGGGACTGCAGGCGGCCTTTCGCTCGCAGGCAAATTGCCTTTTGCCTCTACATTTGCGGTGTTTGAGACAGGAAGGGCCTGGGAACAGATAAGACAGACCATCGCCTATTCACATCTGAATGTAAAGCTTGTTGCAACTCACAGCGGCATCACTGTTGCCGAAGACGGAGCATCGCATCAGGCTATTGAAGATGTAGCCCTGATGAGGGTGCTTCCCAATATGACGGTAATAGTCCCGGCAGACGGCATCGAGACAAAACAGGTCATTGCTGCAATAGCAGAATACCACGGCCCGGTTTATGTCAGGCTCGGCAGGTCCAAGGTTCCTGTTGTCATGCCGGAAGACTATAAATTCAGCATAGGCAAGGCGCATACGTTTCACATTGGAAAAGATGCAAATATAATTGCAGCCGGTATAATGGTATCTGTAGCGCTCAGCGCCGCAGAAAACCTGAAAAAAGAAGGAATTGACGCAGGCGTAATAAATATGTCCACTATAAAACCTCTGGACAATGATACAGTTCTCCGGGCTGCAAAGGCCTCAGGACTTATTGTTACGGCAGAAGAGCATTCGGTTATAGGCGGGCTTGGGGGAGCAGTGTCTGAATTTCTTTCAGAGAATTATCCTGTGCCGGTAAAAAGAATAGGCATTAAAGATACCTTCGGATGCTCGGGACCTTCCGATGAATTGATGAAATTATACGGTTTAACTGCCGACGATATTATAAAGATAATAAAAGGGGCTCTGAAAAAATAATTATGATACATTTTTCCAATGTCTCCAAAATTTACGAAAATCAGACAGCCCTCAGGAATATAACCTTTTCTGTTGAAAAGGGAGAAATGGCCTTTATAACAGGGCCGAGCGGCGCAGGGAAATCAACCCTTCTTAAGATTATCTATCTTTCGGAAAAACCTGATGAGGGCAGTGTTACGATAGCAGAATGGGAGTTAAGCAAGCTCAAGGAGTCCAGCATTCCATTCCTGCGAAGGAACATAGGAGTGGTATTTCAGGACTTCAGGCTTCTGGACAATAGAAATGTGTTCGATAATGTCGCTATGGCGCTTAGGATAAGAGGGATGACGGAATACGACGTAAAAGAAAGGGTCATGGAGGTGCTGAAGACAGTCAACCTCAGGCATAAGACCGATAGCTTCCCCAAAGCGCTCTCAGGCGGAGAGCAGCAGAGGGTTGTTATAGCGCGCGCAATAGTCGGGGAGCCGACAGTGCTCCTTGCCGATGAGCCTACAGGGAATCTTGACTCCGACACCGCAGCCGGAATTACAAGGATGTTCAAGGAGATAAATGCAAAAGGCACAACAGTGCTTGTTGCCACACATAACAGGGAACTTTTCAGAAATACAGGCAGAAGGGTGATAAAAATAGATAACGGGGCGATTGTAGGCGAGGAGTTGGGCTGATGTATATAATGTATTCTCTAAAACTTGCTGTTCAGAGCATATGGCGTGAAAAGTGGATAAACCTCCTCTCGGTGCTGACGATAGCAGCGGGGTTGTTTATGATAACTCTTACGTTTTTTTCCGTTTATAACATGGATCTGGCGACAAAAAAACTTCCGGAGAAGTTCTCCATGATGCTCTACCTCAACAATGACCTGCCGGAGCAGGAGGCAGCGAACATAATATCAACACTGAAAAAGAACAGCGCTGTTGAAAGGGCAAGATATATCTCAAAAGACAAGGCATTGGAAGAACTGAAGGGAGTTCTGAAGAATGCAGACTATGTGCTTGAAGGCATAAACGAAAATCCATTGCCCGCATCCATAGAGGTAAAGCTGAGGCAGGAATCCGTCAGTATCTCAAAAGTAAAAAAGCTCGCTGCGGATATTAAAAAAATTAAGGGCATTGAAGAAGTAGAATACGGCGAGCAGTTCCTGAACTCCATCCATTCCATAAAGGCCGGCGCGCAGACACTCGGATTGCTCATGATAAGCATAATGTCCACAGGCGTTATATTTGTATGCTACAGCACTGTAAAGATCATGTTTTACCGCAGGAAAGAAGAGATAGAGACCTTTAAACTCCTCGGCGCTACGAGAGGCTTTATAAGGGCTCCTTTTGTTATAGAAGGGGGCATACTCGGCATTGGAGGCGGTGTGGTGAGCCTTATCGGCACAGCGGCATTATACTATACCCTTTTTTATAAACTGGCCCTTGCCATGCCTATATTCAAGATTATCGTATTCCCGTCCGAGGTGTTTATTGCGCTTCCTCTTGTGGGCCTGACTCTTGGCATCAGCGGCGCCATAATAGCTCTCGGCAGAATAAGGTTTTCCTGAAAGAAATGCGCCGTAAGCTATCAGCTATCAGCCGTCAGCCGTTAGCAATAAGCAAGAGAAGAACAGGGTTATTCCGCACCTTTGCACTTCCGTTCTCCGCAGCGCTGCGAAGGATGAATTTTCACCTTTGCGCTTTTGCGCTTTTGTTACTATTTACCAACAATGCTGTTTCTGCTGAAAATCAACAACCGGTTGCAGATGCAAAAGAAGAATATAAGAAACTCCAGAAAGAAATTGATACCCATAAGGAAAAAATCGAAAAAACAAAAAAAGTTGAACATTCAATCCTTGAAGAGCTTGACAGTGCCAGTCAGGATCTCAATCACGTGCAGTTACAACTGAGGAAGCACAGGGCCAAACTCAGGCTTACGGAAGATGAGATACGCAAGACTGAGGCGGAGATATCGGCAAATAACGCCAAGCTTGCAAAACAGGCCGAATGGCTGAAGAGGAAGCTGCGCATTATGCAGAGGCATGGATATTCGGGAGACACACTACTCTTGCTTTCGACCTCTGATGACATATCGGAGCTGATGAGAAGATGGCGGTATATAAAAGAGATAGCTCTCTATGACCATAAGATGCTGGAAAGCTACAAACAGACTATAGATAACCTTGATAAACAGGAAAACCGCTTGAAATCTCTGCGCGCCGAGCTTAAGGCGTATGAAGAAGATATAGAGGTGAGCGAGGCCTCTATCAGGGAAAAGAAAAAGAGCAAAGAGCTGCTGCTTTCTTCGGTCAGGAAAGAAAAATCCTCTTATGAAAAAATGCTGAAAGAATTGAGGGAGTCCTCCAGCAAACTCCTCGAGATAATAAGGCGTTCGGAAGAAACAGAGGCTTATGCCGCCAAAGGCTTTCACAACCTTAAGGGAAGGCTGCCGTGGCCTGTTAGCGGCAAGGTTGCGATCCCGTATGGGGCGCAAAAAGACCCCCAGTTTAATACCCCTGTGTTCAGAAACGGCATTCACATAAAAGCAGAAGACGATTCTACGACAAGGGCGGTCCACAGCGGCAAGGTGGTATATGCAGAATGGTTCAAGGGCTATGGCCAGCTTGTCATAATAAGCCACGGGGAGGGGTATCATACCCTTTATGCAAATTTAGCTGAGATTTTTTATAAAGTTGGAGATATAATAAAAGAACAGCAGGTGATCGGAAAGGTTGGGGAGTCGGGGACCTTGAATTCTCCGGGTTTGTATTTTGAGATAAGGTATAAAGGCAAACCGCTCGACCCGACACAATGGTTAAAAAGAAAATAGCCTCTTGCCGATAAGAGGGATAAGATAGATTTGGAGGACATGAAAGTGATGAAAAAGAAAAAGCTGCTCTTGATATTAGCGCTTATATTGACTACTGCAATAAGCGGCATTCTCATTGGAAGATTATCCGTAGGCATTGTTAACGCAGAAGGGGAAGGCTATGAGGAGCTGAAGATATTCACCGAGGTGCTTTCCATTGTCAAGAGAAACTACGTGGAAGACGTAAAGATAAAAGACATGATCTATGGGGCGATAAAAGGTATGCTGAATTCGCTCGATCCTCATTCGGGTTTTATGCCGCCTGAGGCATATAAGGAGATGCAGGTTGACACCAAAGGCGAGTTCGGCGGAGTCGGAATTCAGATTGGGGTAAAAGAAGGGGCGCTTACCGTTATAGCGCCGATAGAAGACACCCCTGCCGATAAGGCAGGCATTAAAGCAGGCGACAAGATAATAAAGATCAGCGGCGAGTCTACAAGAGATATGAGCCTGCATGATGCCGTCGGCAAGATGCGCGGACAGAAAGGCACAGCTGTTGTTCTTACAATTATGCGTGAAGGCTGGAAAGAGACAAAGGACTTTACGATAGTCAGGGATATAATAAAAGTGAAAAGTGTAAAAGCAAAGGTTTTAGAAGACAAGATTGGACATGTAAAAATTAATCAGTTCCAGGAGAAGACTGCATCCGACCTTGATTCTGCGCTGTCTAAGATTTTGAAAGAAGGCGCAACTTCTCTTATCCTCGATCTCAGGAATAATCCCGGCGGACTACTGAACAGCGCTGTTGAGGTTTCGGGTCAATTTCTGCCCCCGGGCAAGGTTGTTGTGTTCATAAAGGGAAGAACAGGAGAAAGAACAGATTACCGCACACAAAATGAAGGGGCTGTTGAGCCCATAGAAGAAAAACACAAAGCCCTTAGGACTATGCCCATGATTGTGCTTGTAAATCAGGGAAGCGCCAGCGCCTCAGAGATTGTTGCGGGCGCGCTTAAGGACTGGAACAGGGCTGTTGTGCTTGGAGTTCAAACCTTTGGGAAAGGCTCTGTCCAAAGCGTTATCCCTCTCAGTGACGGTTCGGGACTCAGGCTTACAACTGCCCGTTATTACACCCCCAAAGGGATTTCCATTCAGTCAACAGGCATCGTGCCTGATATTGTTGTAAAACTTGAACAAAAAGGCAATGGCAAAGAACATCCTGTGGTAAGAGAAAAAGACCTTGAAAGGCATCTGAAGAACGATCAGTCCGATGAAAAGACAAAAGAACCCGAGGAGATGGCGCCTATAGAAATCAGCGAAAAGGATGATGTTCAGCTTCAAAGGGCTATAGACCTTCTTAAGTCCTGGAAGGTGTTGAAGGAACTGCCGAAGGCATCGTAAAAACAGTGTCAGTGAATAGTAACAGTTTAACTGACACTGAAAACTGACACTGACACTTACTGATATGTCCCGCATTATTTTTGACATAGAGACTGTTGGAAAGGACTTTGATTCCTTTGACAAGGGCACCCAGGAATACCTTCTTAAATGGGCCGAGTCGGAAGAAGACATTAAGGACGTAAAAGA
>SCSY01000055.1 GCA_004298625.1 Nitrospirota bacterium
AAAACTTGCTCTCTTTTTCATATATAATATAAAGGCATCTTTTAGACAGCGGCAAGGAACCAAAGAATGGGAATTTTTGAATTTCTTTATTATCTCGGTTATTCGGCAAAAAAATATTATTCACTTCGCGCGCAGAAACGTCTTCCATATAGAGTAATCAGCATAGGCAATATCACAGCCGGTGGAACAGGAAAGACGCCTGCGACTATTGCCTTGACCGAAGAAGCAAAAAAAAGAGGGTTTAATCCCTGCATACTCACAAGGGGCTATAAAGGCAAGGCAAAGGGCCCATGCTTTGTAAGCAGGGGAGAAATTCCGCTTCTAAATGCAAAAGATGCAGGGGATGAGCCCTTTATGATGGCTGGCAGATTAAGGGGTATTCCCATAGTGAAGGGCGCGGACAGGTATGAGGCAGGCATGTTTGCAATCAAAGAGCTATCGGCTATCGGCTATCAGCCATCTGCTAAGATGTTGTTCATCCTCGATGACGGTTTCCAGCACTGGAGGCTTTTCCGGGACAAAGATATTCTGCTTATAGATGCGGAAGAGCCTTTTGACAGAAGAAGACTTTTGCCTATCGGGCTGCTGAGAGAGCCGCTTAAGGAAATAAAAAGAGCGGATATCATAGTAATAACAAATGCGGGCAACAGCCGGCAGGAAATGGCCGATAGTCTTATTGAAGAGCTAAGGCTGTATAACGCAAGGGCTCGTATATTTACTGCTGAACACAAACCATCAAGATTTATGGGACATAAGGGCGAAACAATGCCGTTGAAATGGGCAGCAGGCAAAAATTTTTTTGCATTCTGCGGGATAGGCAACCCCGGCTCGTTCAAGAAAACTCTTTTATCAACCGGCTGCGAGTTGAAAGGCATTAAAGCATACAGGGACCATTACAAATACAAACAGAAAGATATTGATGATATATTGAAAGAGGCTCGGAAAAATAATGCGGACTGGCTTGTTACGACGGAAAAAGACATGACGAGGTTGAAAGGACTGAATATGCCGGAAAACCTCATTGCGATTACAATCAGGTTTTCAGTTGATGAGAGATTTTATGATTATGCATTAAAATAAAAATTGAGGCATTACTTCTTTTCCAGGACTGCCCTATCATCCCTCGCGCAGAGGGCGGGAGATTGCGATTGTGGAGGGAAAAGGAAAAGCGAGACTATTGCAATGAAAACTAATAAATGTCAAAATAACCGTAAGGAACAAAAAAAAATGACAAAGACAAAAAATATCTGAAGAGTCTGAAGAAGGTACAACATGAAAACTAAAACAATATATGAGGAAGAAATCTCAAAAGAGATACAGGATTTATCCGAGCCTTTTCAGGAAAAAATGGTTAAAATTGTCCATCTGCTGAAACAAGAGTTTGTAAAACTTAGGCAGGATGAGAAAGTTGCAACAACTGAATTCCTGCGAATATGCGGAACATGGGAAGATGACAAGACTGTTAAAGAGCAGATAAGAGACATCTATTCAAAGAGAAAATCTACATCCAGGACAGCGAAGGCATTTTGAAATTTATTCTCGATACTGACACCTGTGTTTATCTTCTAAACGGTAATCCTTCTTTAAAAAAGAAGGTGGAGGAAGTCGGTGTTTTTTCTCTGGCAATTTCCAACAGCGTGCTTGCTGAATTATATTTTGGAGCTTACAATTCAAAAAAGGTTGAAGACAATCTGAAACGCATTAACCTTTTTAAGAAGAATTTAACCATATTGTCGGATTCAGAAGAATCTGCCTTGCAATTTGGAAAAATTAAGGCTGACCTGAGATCAAAAGGTAAAATTATTGAAGACTTTGATATAGTGATTGCATCTATTGCCATCGTAAATAGCTGCATATTGATTACGAATAATACTGACCACTTTGAAAGAATTGATGACCTGCAGATAGAAAACTGGCTAATAGATAATTCCAGCAAGACATAGAATTGTGCCTTCATCACTTACCCCTATTTCTTCTCCATCACTATCTTATGTTTCAGGAGCGATATCTCTTTTATGTCTCCCTCAAACACCTTTTGCTCTCCAAAAAGGTTCTTTAGAGATACTTTCCCCTGCTCAGGCAGTATTACATCAACATTTTCAAGATAGAGTTCTTCTTTGCCGTCTTTTAATATATATGCATTTATATCGCACATTTTTCTTCTCCCTGGTGTTTATTCTAAGTATAAAGCAAATGGATAGAAGATGGCGAGAAGTTTTATTCATACCGAAGGAGGGGACAATATTAAGGCCCGGTGTTTTGATATGCTATAATATTGTTTTACTAATGGAGAAAGAATTTGAACAAAAAATCTGAGACATTGGATGACATAATACCGCTCTGTCCGGTCTGCGGAAGAGAGCTTGATAAAAAGCAGGTTGCGCCTAAGGGCGGATGGAACTGCAGGTGCGGTGAATTCATTCCCAAAAATCTGGCAGTAAACCCTTTTGAAGGCTGCACTCACGGCTTAAACTGCAACTGCGGGCGGGAAATGAAAAGATGAAAAAAGGTTATTTCGGAAAATACGGCGGAAGGTTTGTCCCCGAGACCCTAATGCCTGCTCTTATGGAGCTTGAGAAGGCTTATCTCGAATCAAAAAAGGACAAGGATTTTCAGGAGAGGCTTGTACATCTTCAGAAAACATACATAGGGAGGCCGACGCCGCTTTATTTTGCGCAGAGGTTTACGGAACACCTTGGCGGCGCAAAGGTATATCTGAAAAGGGAAGACCTTGCGCATACAGGCGCGCATAAAATTAACAATGCAATCGGCCAGGCATTGCTTGCGAAAAAAATAGGCAAGAAAAGAATTATCGCTGAAACAGGCGCGGGACAGCATGGAGTTGCAACCGCAACAGGCGCAGCGCTTGTCGGCCTTGAATGCGACGTCTATATGGGCACGGATGATATGAAGAGACAGGCATTGAATGTCTTCAGGATGAGACTTCTGGGCGCAAGGGTTATCGAGGTGCCTGTCGGTTCAAGGACGTTGAAGGATGCAATTAACGAAGCGCTGAGAGACTGGACAACGAATGTGAGGACAACGCATTATGTCCTGGGGACAGTGTTCGGCCCTCATCCATTTCCTTCTATGGTCCGGGATTTTCAGTCTGTCATAGGGAAAGAGGCAAAGAAGCAGATAATACAGGCTGAAGGAAGACTTCCTGATTATCTGGTTGCCTGTGTCGGCGGCGGGAGCAATGCCATGGGACTTTTCCATGAATTTCTTGATGACAATGTAAAAATGATTGGCGTTGAGGCAGGCGGCAAAGGAATTGAAACAGGCGAGCACGCTGCTCGTTTTGCAGGAGGCTCAATCGGAGTCTTTCAGGGATGCAAGACCTTTCTGCTTCAGGATGATGACGGAAACGTGCTCGGCACGCATTCTGTCTCGGCAGGATTGGACTATGCCTCGATAGGGCCGCAGCATCCATATCTTAGAGATGCCGGAAGAGTTCAGTATACGTATGCAACCGACGCTGAGGCATTGGCTGCCTTTGAACTGCTGTCAAAAACAGAGGGGATAATACCCGCGCTCGAATCTGCCCATGCGGTTGCGGAGACCATAAAGCTTGCGCCAAAACTATCAGGGGATAAGCTTATTATTGTCAATCTTTCGGGCAGGGGAGATAAAGACGTTCAGCATGTTGCGGCAATCAAGGGGATATCCCTGTGAACAGGATCGAAAAAACATTTAAAAAATTAAGAACGCAGAACAAAAAGGCGTTTATTCCTTACATTATGGCGGGAGACCCTTCGCTCGAAAAAACAAAAGAGTTGGTTGTTCTCCTTGAAGAATGCGGGGCAGACATCATTGAATTGGGCGTGCCGTTTACAGACCCGCTCGCAGACGGGCCGACTATACAGAGGGCGGCGGAGAGGGCCTTGAAGAACGGCGTGACATTAAGAAAGGTCATTGCGCTTGTAAAAGACCTTAGAGTGAAGACTAAAGTCCCTCTTGTCTTAATGACATATTACAATCCTGTTTTTAAATATGGCGAAGAGAAGTTTATCAATGATGCAAAAGATGCAGGCGTTGACGGCGTTATAATCCCTGATCTTCCGCCTGATGAGGCAGGAGAGCTTATAAAGACAGCGAAGAAAGCAGACCTTGCCACAATATTCCTGCTTGCGCCCACATCAACGGAAGACAGGATAAAGAAGGTTGCAACTGCATCAAAAGGGTTTATATATTATGTCTCGATGACAGGCATTACAGGCGCGCAGATTTTACTTGACGACTCTATCGGGAAATCAATAAACAATATCCGCAGGATTACAGACAAGCCTGTTGCAGTCGGATTCGGAGTTTCAACACCTGATGAGGCAAGGGCGGTGTCGGGTGTCTCCGACGGAGTGATTGTTGGAAGCGCAATAGTAAGGAAAATCCAGGAAGCCCCGGAAGGACTAAGGGATTTCATCCTTAAACTCAGGGAGGCTGTGAGATAACCGTATGCCGGATAAAAAGCTTGACCAGCTTAACGCCCTGATCGAACTGACAGCGGTTATTAACTCAACTCTCGATACCCAAGAGATAAGGAAGCGGGCCATTGAGGCGGCAACAAGGCTTGCGGATGCAGAGGCAGGGAGTCTCCTTTTGATAGACCTTCTTACAGGCGAGCTTTTTTTTGAAGTAGCCCTCGGAGACAGAGGAGAAAAACTCAAAGAGATTCGTCTTAAAAAAGGAGAAGGCATTGCAGGCTGGGTTGCTGAAAAAGGGAAGCCGGTTATAATACATGACGTCCAGTCGGACCCGAGGTTTTATAAAGACGCTGATGCCAAAAGCGAGTTCGTTACAAAGGATATGGTCTGCGTCCCTGTTAAGACCAAGAATAAAATCCTCGGCGTGCTTCAGACAATAAACAAAAAAATCGGCAATTTCAATGACGAGGATCTGGAGATACTCAGCGCCCTTGCCAATCAGGTTGCTGTTGCAATAGAAAACGCAAACCTGTATCAGGAGCTCAAGGATGCATTTTACGGCACGGCGCAGGCCCTCGCAGAGACGATAGAAAAGAGAGACCCCTACACAGGCGGTCATACAAAAAGAGTAATGAACTACAGCCTTGCCATAGGGCGCATGCTCGGACTCAACAAGGCAGAGCTTGAGAACCTTAAACTTTCGGCAATACTCCACGATATAGGAAAGATCGGCGTAAGGGACAGCGTTCTTCTCAAAGAGAGCAGGCTGGACCATGCCGAGCTTGAGGCCATGAATATGCATCCAAAGTACGGCTCTGATATACTAAGCCATGTCAAGCAGCTTAAGGATGTTATACCCGGCATGAGAGGGCATCACGAAAAATATGACGGCACAGGTTATCCCGACGGCTTGAAAGACGGAGATATCCCGTTTGCAGCAAGGATTATTGCAGTTGCCGATACCTTTGACGCCATGACAACAGACAGGCCGTACAGAAAAGCCCTTAGCGCCGAATCTGCCTTTGAGGAACTGCGGAAATTTGCCGGCAGACAGTTCGACCCTGCAGTTGTTGAGGCGTTTTTTACAGCGTGGAAAGAGATGGAGATAATGCTATGAAAGTTAAAGTCCTTGGTTTTGCAGGAGCAGAATTCCCGGGGTTTCATCCGCCTGGATTTTTGATTGACGGCAAATTGCTGCTCGATGCCGGGACCATCGGCGCCTCTCTGTCCGAGAATGACCAGTGGAAGATACGCCATATTTTTATAACGCATGCGCATCTCGACCATATCAAGGGAATCCCGTTTCTTGCAGACAATATAATAATAAAAAACAAGACTCACAATGTTACAGTCATAGGCATTGCGCCTGCGCTTAAGACGCTGAAAAAAAATCTTTTGAATAATAAGATATGGCCGGATTTTACGGTAATACCCAGTCCCAAAAATGCCGTGCTCAAATTTGTCGAAATAAGAGCAGGCCGGACAATTCAGCTAAACGGCTATAAGGTGACGGCATACAGGGTTAATCACGCTGTTCCCGCAGCAGGATATGTAGTCGAGGATGAGAAAGGGAAAAAGCTTTTGTATACCGGGGACACAGGGCCGACAAATACTATATGGGAAAAGGCATGCAGCATGAAAATACACCGCGCCATAATAGAGGTCTCTTTCCCCAACAGGATGGAGGCTCTGGCCATAGAGACAGGGCACCTTACCCCGAAGCTTCTCATGAAAGAGCTTGAGAAGATGAAGATAATTCCGGATGAACTGCTGATAACCCATCCCAAACCCCAGCATATCAAGACTATCACAAATGAGCTTCAGAGACTGAGGAAGCCCAACATCAGACTGCTCAAGGACGGCGAGGTAATAAATATCTGATGTGGTTTAGAAAAATAAAAGAATCCAAAATACAAAAGAAGGTCAAGATTCCCGAAGGCCTATGGGTAAAGTGCGAGAACTGCAAGGAGATTGTCTATAAAAAAGAGATAGATAAAAATCTCAAGGTATGTCCCAAATGCAATTATCATTTCAGGATAAGCGCCAGGGAGAGAATAAAACTTCTTGCCGATGAAGAAAGTTTTATGGAGTTTGATGCGGATATAACCTCAGGCGATCCGTTGAATTTTAAGGACACGCAGCCTTATCCGGAGAGGATAAAGGAAAACCAGAAAAAGAGCGGCCTTACCGAAGCTGCATTGACAGGCGAGGCTCTCATAAACGGGCGTCCTGTGGTCCTTGCCATCATGGATTTTTCATTTATGGGCGGGAGCATGGGCTCTGTTGTCGGAGAAAAAGTTGCGAGGGCTGCTGAAAGAGCGATCGAAAAACAAGCCCCGCTGATATGTGTTGCCTCATCCGGAGGCGCGCGCATGCAGGAAGGGATATTCTCTCTCATGCAAATGGCAAAGGTTTCCGCGGCAATAGGAAGACTCAAGGATAACGGCATTCCGTATATCTCGGTTGTTGCAGACCCGACTTTCGGCGGTGTTGCCGCAAGTTTTGCCACACTCGGAGACGTGATAATTGCCGAACCGAGAAGCCTTGTCGGATTTGCAGGCCCCAGGGTTATCGAGCAGACAATGAAACAGCAGCTTCCTGATAATTTTCAGAGGGCGGAGTTTCTGCTTGACCACGGCCTGATAGATATGGTCGTGAGCAGGGAAGACATGAAAAAGACCCTTTCAAAACTCATAGAATTTCTCTCCTGAAGCCCCGGTTTAATCTCCGGGTATAAATATTATTTTTTAAATAATTTCAGATACTGCCCGTACCCCTCCTTCTCCATATTTTCTTTTGGAATAAAGCGAAGGGCTGCCGAGTTCATGCAATAGCGTTTGTATGTCGGCGCAGGGCCGTCGTCAAAAACGTGTCCGAGATGCGAATCGGCCTCTTTGCTTCGCACCTCTGTTCTTTTTGTGAAGAGGCTTCTGTCCTCCTTTTCTAAGATATTCTTTGGTTCAAGCGGCCTTGAAAAACTCGGCCAGCCGGTGGCTGAATCATACTTGTCAACGGAACTGAACAAAGGTTCGCCGGATACGATATCAACGTATATGCCCTCTTTTTTGTTGTCCCAGTATTCGTTTTTAAATGCAGGCTCTGTGTCGTCTTTTTGAGTCACCTCGTATTGCATCGGTGTCAGTTTCTTTTTGAGTTCTTCCTTTGATGGTTTCACAAATGTCCTCCAAGTGCCTTTAGATGAAGGATCGCTGATCGGCTTGAATTTTCCTGCCGCATCTCCCCAGAGATCCTTAAGCCTTCTGTCGCGTCCGCAGTTGGTCCTGTAGAACTTGTAGCGGATCGGGTTTTTCTTATAATAATGCTGGTGGTATTCCTCTGCCGGATAGAACACGGTTGCCTGAACAATCTCGGTCACGACAGGCTCTTTGAAGGTCTTGGTTCTCTCGATGAGTTCCCTGGATTTAAGGGCCAACTGGCGCTGCTGCTCATCATGATAAAGGATGGCGCTTCGATACTGGCTTCCCGCATCGCAGAATTGACGATCCTTAGCCGTCGGGTCAATGTTGTGCCAAAATACATTCAGAAGCGTATCATAAGACACCTTTGCGGGATCATAGACTACCTGAACCGATTCGGTATGACCTGTGCCTCCGGCCGAGACCTCCTCGTAAGTGGGATTTTTTTTATGCCCGCCTGTGTAGCCGGATGTAACGGAAATTACTCCCGGAAGCTCGTCATAAGGGTGTTCCATGCACCAGAAGCATCCCCCTGCAAACGTTGCCTTCTCGGATTTTGCCGTAGCGGCATCAGCAGACAGCATAAAGATCACCCCCGATATTATTATGAATAAGCCCTGTATTATTCTGTAGAACATGCTTGTTTTCCTCCTTCCTTAATGCCTTAATAAGACCATAGCACAGAAAAAAGGGGAAGGAAAGAGCAGGAAGAGATATTTTTTGGGGGATATAAAACTTATTCCTTCTCGTATATCCGATAAGAACCGCGCAGAATTTTCCGGGGCGTTAAACCCCTGAAACAATACCTCGCCGTGACGCCAATAAATATTGACTGTGAATTGACTTAGTAGCCATAATAATTTAAACTGTATATACAACACGACATAGGGGGTTATATGCAGACCATAACAAAGAAAGTTGCAAAGCATTTCAGGCTCAATGAATCCTTGATTAAGGATGCGCAGAAAATACTCGGCGCAAAGACGGAGACCGAGACGATAGAATCTGCGCTCTCCGAAATGATTTATCAGGAAAAAATAAGAAAATTAATTGAACAAACAAAGGGGAAGTATAAATTCGAGGGGCTTAATTGAGGCAAAAGGCTGTCCTTGACACCTCTTTTCTTATAGAGCATTTCAGGAAAGGCACGGTTTACGATACATTTCTTGATCTGAATAGATTCTATCACATTACCTTCAGTTCCGTTGTCCTGATGGAACTGCTTTCAGGAGCCTATGATCCCAAAGAGCAAAAACTTATCGAGCAGATAAAAAATAATTTCACTGTTATTGCAGTGACCGAACGGCAATGGTATGTCGCAGGCAATATAATGCTGAAATTAAGAAAAGATAAAAAGGTTGACCCTTTAAGAATCAAAAGACTTCTTGCTGATATCCTCATCGCCGTATCTGCAAGGGACATCGGAGCGGTTTTGATTACAAAAAATGAAAAGGATTTTAAATTAATCAGGGAAGTCTTGGATTTTAAATATCTGGCTGTATAAACAAGCTTTCTCTCTTTTCTGCTTGCTAACTTTTATAAAACACAAACAAATGTTCGTGCATTATCAGCTCAATGCTGATTGTTATTTTAAAATCTCGATTATTTCGACATTTTCTGTTTTTTTCAGTACATCAATCACACGCTTTTTCCACCTTGCAGGCATTTTCCCGAACATATTTTTTATTTCCACGGTGTCGCCTTTCTTCACGAGTGCTGTTAAAATAGCGAATGCTTCCTTCCTGTCTTTGAGCAGTTTCTCCTCTTTTGTTCTTCTGTCCGATACGATGAGCTTGTGGAGGGCGAATGCCGCAGGATGGGGCACATTTACTTTTAGTCCCTCTGCCTCTATGCAGATAATGTTTTGAAGAAGATAATCAAGAAACCTCAGAGGCTGGGCATTCATGCTCAACTGCGGCAAAGGGTAAGGTTTGTCAGTCCCCTTTCCCCTTTCGGGAACAAGAAACTCCAAAATGAGATCGGGATGCATAAGTTTCATATAGCCTGAACCGCCGCTGAAAGAAACCACAAAACCCTCATTTCGAAGAAGTGCCTCCACGTCAACTTTTTTCTTGATTTGGAGAGGCACCGGCACAAGGAAATCCATGTCCCTTGTCCTTATAGTCGGCGTATATCTCTGACCCTCAAAATAACTTCTGTAGAAGTGCTGACACCAACTCCCGATGAGGATTAACTCTTCCATAAGACCCGCCGCCTGAAACTGCCTGAGAACCTTAAGAAACAGAGCGTATCTCTTTTCCACGCAAAGCCTTTCTTAAAAATGCAATTTGTTTTTTTACCTGCGAAAGCAGATTCCGGTACTTGGCCCTGAGCTTTTTTGCCTCATCATATTTCCTTATCTCCTCTTTAGACAGTTTGCCCTTATAAAGAAATTTTACTTTCAGCCCCTCCCGTTTCATTAGGTAGTAATAGCTGTGTCCGCGAATCTCCTTTTTCACAAGGGCACCTGGCGGAAGCGCCTTAATGGCCTTCTCGTATTCCTTTTTCATCCTCAGGGAGTTTTCAAGCTCCTCTTCCAGCACACCCTTAATAACCTTCATCTAATAATCTCCGTTACCATACATTATATTGATTATGATACATTGTAAGGTAACGAGAGTCAAGAAATAAAATTACCATACAGGTAGTGATATTTAAAAGGGATGTAAGGTAACACCCCCATCCCCCTCTTAGCTTTTCTTCTCGGCGAATCCGCCTGTGCGCGGAAAGAGGGGGCGAGGGGGAGTTAAAACTACCTTCTCCTCGTATCGCCGATAAGAAAATTGCTGTCATTCCGCACTTGATGCGGAATCCAGTGGTTTTTTGATGTCATAGGTAAACAACTTTTCCTACTTCACGTGCAACAAGATTATCTAATTTGTATTTTTTAATCCAAGGACATTCCCTCTTCAGATTTCTCAAAGCGTCCTTTGCATCCGCACCGTTTTCAATTCCGATAACGACTGCATCCTCTGTGCTTTGAAATTTTTTGTCTTTCATAAGAAAGTCTGCCCGGCATGAATCACCAATTTCATAGAAGATAAAAGTTTTTAATTCGTTTTTCATATAACCTCCTTTTCTTGATCATTGATCAAAAAGGGAGGGTTTGTCCAGAGAACAATAGCTAAAAAATTTGTGATTTGATACTATATTTCTCATATGAAACAGTATGAAGCAGTTATAAGGGTTATGGAAACCAATGGTGGCTATGCCACACTTGGGTTGTTAAATCAGGAAGTACTGAAAATTAAGGATTGCATTTGGAAAACCAAAACCCCATTTGCAAGTATCCGCCGCATTGTTCAGGATGAGCGGTTTTTCTTTAAGATACGCCCCGGCTTGTGGGCATTGAAAACCTATAAAGACAAGCTGCCTCCTGAAATTCTGCCGGTTAAAGACCAGCCAAAGGCTAAACAGGAAGAATACTCCCACACCTACTATCAGGGGTTGATAGTAGAAATAGGCAACTTAAAGAACTATAAAACTTTTGTCCCAAATCAGGATAAAAACAAACTTTACCTTGGCAAAAAGCTTTCCGAGATTATAACGGTTCCCGATATATATAAGTTCAGCTATGATGAGATAATCCGTACAGCGCGAACGATTGATGTAATGTGGTTTAATGAGAGGAAAATGCCTGTAAGTCTTTTTGAAATTGAACATTCCACGGATATTCACAACTCATTGCGAAAATTCGTTGAGCTTCAGGATTTTTATACAAACTTTTACATAGTCGCTGATGAAGTCAGACGGCGCGAGTTTCAGTCAAAGTTGTCTTCTCAGTCGGTTGTCCTTATAAATAAACGGGTCGGATTTTGGAGCTATGATAATGTGGCCGAGTTACATTCAAAAACAAGTGAGCTTGTGAGTATAGAATCAAGACTTAAACTTTAAGGGGGCAAGCAAATGATACTCGAATCTTATTTCAAAGAAATATCAGAGGAGTTGAGCAGCAATATTATTGCATTCAAGGATAAGCATCCTGAAATAAAAAATAATTATTACCCTGAAGAATTAACGAAACTATTTGAAAAATATATTGAGGTTTATGGGCATGCATACTGTATGGATGTGGGCAGTGAAAGGAAGAAGCTATCAAAATTGCTATATAGAGCTTTAAATGAAATGAAGCATTGAAGACATCGCAGGCACATCCGTCCTAAAATCCGCCAGCAGTTACAAATTCTAAGAGACAAAGGCATTCTTGAATTCAGAGGACAAGGGAGCTATTCTTTCAAATAGCACAATCAAAAAAAATTTCCCTCCGCCCCCACCAATAAAGCGCGATAGTTCGGGAGCGAGGAAGCATAGCGCAGAAGAGCCCTCATGGAAGTTGTTGTGATATAATAAGTCAAAAGTTAAGAATACGGAGGTGATTTAGTGGGAACCAAGACCTTGACCATGCCTGAAGATGCCGTCGTCAATATGCTGAAGACCCTGCCCGAAGATATTTTGATAGATGTCTTTTGGAGAACAGTCGTGGAAAGCGATGTCTCTGCTCTTACCAAGGAGGAAAAAGAACTTATCAGCAAAGGTAATCTCGAGCACAAAAAAGGCGAAACCGTTAAATGGCAAGATTTGAGATAGAGTTTTCAAAGAGCGCTGCAAAGGATTATAAAAAGCTGCCGAAAGATTACAGGGTCTTAATTGATTTGGTCCTGTCAAAGCTTACCAAAGGAATCCCCATAGACATTAAGCCCATCGCCGGAGAAGAACATATATACAGGATCAGAGTTGGCAAATACAGAATACTTGCTACTGTCATTGAAAATACTGTACTGATTACAAAGATCGGCCCGCGAGGAGATGTTTATAAGTAAAAATAATTTATTCCCCCCTCCGCCCCCGCCAGGAAAGCGCGATAGTTCGGAAGCGAGGAAGCAAAGCGCAGAAGAGCAGTAGTGCAATAGTGCTGAAGTCAAAAGTTCTATAGCAGAAAAAAAAGTTCGAGGATTCGAGGGGTCAAGGGTTCAAATGAAAGAAAAGAGCAGAAGCGGGAAGGGCAAAAGTGAGCAAGCGGGGTCGCCACGGGCGAGTCGCCGAGGAGACAAAGTTGTCCGTGCGTCAGAGCTTGATTACGGTCTCAAGTTTAGACAAAAGAAAGTATTTTTCCGCCAGCGCCCTTAGTCTTCGCTTATCCGCTTTTTTTGAAAGAGCCTTAATATCAATTGCGTCCTGACTGCTTAGCGGAAGGAGTTTTAGAAGGATAAGATATTCTGGGGTTACAACCTTAACTTTTTTCCCGAATACCTCAGCGGCAACTGATTTTTTTATCGCCTCTGCCGCCAGTTCAAAATCTTTTGTGCTTATGACATCCACTTCTATTTGCCCTGTAACAAAGGAGAGTTTTTCTTTTATGTGCATACGTGGAGTCCCCTTGTGCAGGGCGATTCTTTTTTGCAATCTTGTTTGGACAATAGATGCTATATCAGACCATGTGAAATTCTTCGCTACCGCAATAACAAGATCAACATCCCTTGTAGTGCGCGGTCTTATCCACGCGGAAAGCGCAAGCCCGCCGATTAAAGCATAGTCTTCAATAATTCCTTCTTTTTCGATCTCATTAAAGAATGCAATGGTATTCTTGAATGCTTCTACTATAGACACTATTTTTTGTTTGCAGCCTTTTTGACTGATTTCTTGAGAATCAGGGAAAGTTCAAGGAGTTCGAGGGCAATCTCAATATTTTTGCCTTTTGGTTTTAAAGAATATCTCTTTATCCCTATCGCTTTCATTATGGTAATTATACCAAAACAAAGACGCAAATAGTCATTCCCTCCCTCCACCCCGGTTTCCCAAATAGCCGCTGAAGCCGGCCGGGAAGCCATCCCTCTCATTTCTTTCTTCTTACTTTCTCTGCGTTTAATGTAAAATATAATATTTTTATGAGTTA
>SCSY01000056.1 GCA_004298625.1 Nitrospirota bacterium
TCCTCGGCCCTCACACTTAAGGATATTGAGGTCAGGCATATCAAGGCAACTCTTTCATCGGTTGCCGGCAATCGCACAAAGGCTGCAAACATACTCGGCATTGCGCGTTCTACTCTTAACGAAAAAATAAAAGCCTACAATATTTCATAAGCCAATCTTGAAGTTTGATTTTTGTTTAGATATTTTCTATAATGTATACCTTATAATTATAAATTGAGGTCAAACAAATAATTCATGGTTGATTCGAAAAAGATTTTAATAGCAGACGATTCCGAATTTGTTCATCACATCTGCAAGGCCAGGCTTGCTCGCTGCAAAGATTATGTCTTCCTGAGCGCAAGGAACGGCCATGAAGCCTATGAAATTTTATCGAAGGAAGATAAGATTGCGCTCATAATTCTGGATTTAAATATGCCCTTAATGAACGGAGTAGAGTTTCTGAAAAAAATGGGGAAAAATCCTTCATACAAAGAGATACCCGTAATAGTCTTAAGCACAGACGAAAATGAAGAAATGACGAAAATACTGCATTATCTCGGAGCATGGGGCTTTGTTAAAAAATCCAGGACAGACGGTTTTGTCAGTATTATCGAAGATGCCCTTGCCAACAAGCCTTCGCCCTTGAAATTTTATAATAGCTCCGGCCACTGACCGAATATCGGTCAGGCCCTCTGATTCCCAGCACCCAAAGACTGAGGTTAAGGTTTAGGTTAAGCTCAATATAATATTGTAAAAACAAAGTGTTTGCATTCTTAACCTCAACCTTAACTTTAATATCTATTTTGCTGGCACTCCTCTTGCTATTATCTATGCGACTTTAAATTTTTCCTGGAGGTAAATGTTGTGAAAAGGATTTTAATAGTTGATGACGAACCGGCAATATTGATGGCCCTGTCCCATCTTTTAAGCAATGAAAATACGCTGGTGATAACAAGCAGCAGGATCGAAGAGGCGGAAGAGGCGCTGGACCGCTACAAATTCGACCTTATAATCGCCGACATACGCTTAAGCGGAATAGAAGGTATGGAGGGGCTTGAACTTCTGAGTTACGTGAAAAGCGCAAATCCCGAAACAAACGTGATCATAATGACGGCCTATGGCTCTGATGCGATAAAGGATTCAGCGTATAAAAGAGGAGCCTATCATTATTACGAAAAACCGATAGACATGAATGACCTGACAAAAAAAATCGAGGATTGCGGTATCCCTGTAACCGTTGATAAATAAGGAGGGGAACATGGTTACTTTAAACAAGGTCTTAATCGTAGACGACTCGAAATTAATACACCAGATGTACAGGCTGGTTTTGATGAAGTATAAAAACTGCGCGCTTGTGGATGCAATGAACGGACTGGAAGCCCTGGATATTTTATCAAGGGAAAATGGATTCGACCTTATACTCCTCGATATAAACATGCCTGTAATGAACGGCGTGCAATTAATGGAAAAACTCAAGAAAGACAACCTTTACAGGCATATCCCGATAGTTGTTATAAGCACGGAAGGCAAGGAAGAAGATACCATAAGGGCCATGAAACTCGGAGCGTGGGGTTATATCGTAAAGCCGTTCAAATCAGAGGCACTTTATGATCTTGTAGAAAAAGTAATTGCAAAAAAACCGGCCGGGCTTGCCTGGGCGACTGCTGCAAGGGCATAATAGGGCGGCCTGATATGGATTATTCCGACCTGATAAAAGACTATCTCGATGACGCAAGCTCCCATCTGAACGCCTTTGACAGCGCGCTCCTGTCTTTGGAAAAAGACGGATATAAAAAAGACATTATCATCGCCACATTAGGCAGCTTGCATACATTAAAAGGCAATTCCGGCATGATGGGGTTTGAATCTTTAAAGACCTACATACATCAGGTGGAAGAGATTCTTAAAAATCTTGACGATAACCGCATAGAGCTCGGAGCAGCCATAGGCTCGCTCTTTGACAGCGCAAATGTGCTCAGGAATGCGGTGCAGTGGATAGGGAATAATCCGACCTTCACCCCTGATCTTACGGAAAATATCATGGCGCTTCAGAAAAAACTGGAAGGTTCAGACGACGCCTCTGAAAAACAACAAGTAGACCTTGCATCATACCTGGGCGCAAAGACGGATACCATCAAGGTGGATTTTAAGCGACTTGACAGCCTGCTTAATCTTGTCGGAGAGCTTGTAATATTTAAGACAAGGCTTAATCAGATAGAGACACAGATAAAGGGAACGATAAATAACAAGTCTCTCACTAAAGATTTAAACGAGGGGCTTGAACTCATGGGTAAGACCATAGCGGAACTCCAGGAAGGCATAATGAAAGTAAGAATGCTGCCTGTAAGCTATGTTTTTAATAAATTTCCAAGGATGGTAAGGGATCTCGCAAAGTCCCAGGACAAGGAGATTCAATTGATATTCGAAGGCGAGACCACGGAACTTGACAAGACCGTCATAGATGAACTCGAAGAGCCGCTCCTGCACATAATCAGAAACGCCGTAGACCACGGCATAGAACCCGGAGAAGAAAGGATTAAAAAAGGGAAAAACTATAAGGGAAGGGTAACCCTTACAGCGTGTCAGGAATCCAATTATGTGGTTATCAGGATACAGGATGACGGCAGGGGGATTGATTTTGACGCAATAAGAAAGGCAGGCATTGATAAAGGCTTGATAAAATCAGAAGACTCATTTGATAAAGATAATGTGTCTGCCTTGCTTTTTTCCGCAGGCTTCACAACAAAGCAGGAAGCCACGGATGTCTCGGGAAGAGGCATAGGTCTTGACGTTGTGAGCAAAAATATTTCCAAACTGAACGGGCATGTTATTGTGGACAGCGTCCATGAAAAAGGAACCGTCTTTACGATAAAGCTCCCCTTGAATCTTGCAATAATTCCAGCTCTTATGGCGGAGACAGGCGGGGAGATTTATGCCATACCGATGAGCGCTGTTGACGAGAGCATTAAGGTAAGGGAAGAAGATATTCATATTATAAACAATCACGAAGTAATAAGGTTCAGGGAAAGGGTTTTGCCGGTTATCAGGCTTAATGAATTTTTCGGCCTCGATAAAAAGAAACCGAAAAGATTTTACCTTGTAATTGTCGGCAAGTCGGAAAAGCGCATTGCAATTGCCGTTGACAGGCTCAGGGGACAGCAGGAGGTGGTGATTAAACCGCTTGATGAGGCCTTTGGAAAATCTTACGGCATCGCAGGCGCGACCATACTCGGCGATGGCAGGATAGTGCTGATTGTTGATATTATGTCTTTTTATGAAAAAAGGGAGGTGTCGGCAGGTGTCTAAGATATTTTTACCGCCTTCGGGTCTTGCAGAAGATTTTATCGGTGAGATAGGGGAGGAGCCGTCCGAGATACATCTTGTAACTTTCGCTCTCGGAGAACAATACGGCGTTCCCATAAGTCAGATACAGGAAATAATAAGGGTTGGGAATATCACAATGGTTCCAAACTCGCCTTCGTATATGGAAGGGGTTATAAACCTGAGGGGAAGAGTGCTGCCTGTTTTGAACCTGAGAAAAAGGTTGCGACTATCGGCAAAGGACACCGGCAAGATGTCGAGGATCATTGTTACGGAGGTCAACCGTAAGACGATTGGATTGCTCGTAGACTCGGTGTCGCATGTTATTAAAGTGCCTTCTGATTTTGTGGAAGCTGCGCCGGAAGAAGTTCTTGAGATTGACACCGATTACATAACAGGCGTGTGCAAGGTTAAAGATAGTCTTGTGATATTAATTGATCTGGAAAAACTGTTAAAGAGAGAAAAGATTGATATTAAAGAGGCCATAAACGACTTGCAACAAGGAGGAAACGATGGAAAAGAAAACTAATTGCTGGGAATTTAAAAAATGCGGCAGGGATAAAACAAACGACTGTACGGCATATCCCAAAGGCGGAAGGGTCTGCTACCTCGTGGCAGGGACCATGTGCGGGGGGAAGGTGCAGGGAACGTATGCGCTTAAGATTGATAATTGCCGGTCCTGTGATTTTTATAAAGGAGTGGTAGTGGATAAGACGTTTTAAATTATGAAAAGAATATATGAAGTTTTAATCAAGGAGGAATAAAAGAGATGTCATTGTTGAACGGTTTGAAGATCAAGTATAAGCTCTGGGTTATTGCCGGGGTTGCAGTAGCGGGTATCTTGGGAAGCATGCTGCTGGCGGCTATTTCACTCCGACACGAGATAGACGGTGAAAAGCGGCTGAAGACCCGGCACGTCGTTGAGGTTGCGTATGGTTTCATAGAGCATTTTTACGGGCTCTCAAAAGAGGGCGTGATGTCCGAGCAGGATGCCAAAAATGCAGCGGTCTCGGCTATCAAGTCGCTGCGGTATGAAGAGTCGGATTATTTCTGGATCAATGATATGGTCCCCGTGATGGTTATGCATCCGCACATGCCGGAACTGAACGGCAAGGACCTTTCGGATTACAAGGACCCGCAGGGCAAGAAGCTGTTTGTGGAGTTTGTGGACACTGTAAAAAAACAGGATGCAGGTTTTGTTTCCTATTTATGGCCGAAACCAGGCATTAAAAATCCGGTCAGGAAGGTGTCCTTTGTTAAAGGTTTCAAACCCTGGGGCTGGGTTGTCGGCAGCGGTATTTACCTCGATGATGTTGACGCCCTCTTCTGGAAGAATATCAGGGATGATATCATCATTCTCGTGGCGCTCCTCGGCGTATTCGGCGTCCTCGTATGGGTTATCGCGCGCAGCATTATTACTACCCTGGGCGCCGAACCGGCTGTCGTCGCCGCAATTGCTAACAAGGTTGCCGGCGGTGATCTGAGCGTTACCGTTGAAACCGCGGCCAATGACAAGGCCAGTCTCCTGTTCTCGATGAAACGGATGGTGGAGAGCATCAGGGATATCGTTAGCGGCACGATCAAGTCTTCCTATCATGTAGCAGTGTCCGCAGATAAGGTCGCAAAGAGCTCTAACCTGATAACTCAGTCTTCTCAGGAAGAGGCTGCGGCAACAGAGGAGACCACGTCTTCAATGGAAGAAATGGCAGCGTCCATTTCTCAGGTTGCAAAAAATACGGAATCCCTTGCAACTAACGTAGACGAGACATCTGCTACGATAAACGAGATGGCTGCCTCGATAGAACAGGTAGGAAAAAGTGCCGACAACATGGCAGCTTCGGTTGAAGAGACATCTGCAACAATTGAGCAGATGCTTGCCTCTACTGACCAGACCGCAAAAAATACCGGACAGATGACTGAGGCCGTAAGCGAAACATCGCTGACTGTGGAGAATTTGCTCTCATCAATCGAGCAGATCTCAAGAAATACGGAATCCTTAAAAAACATGGTAATGGAGACATCGGGCACCATAGAAGAAATGACCCAGACCGTCAAGGAAGTTACAGGCAGGATAGACGGAGCCAATAAAATAAGTCAAAAGGCATTTAGCGAAGCCGAAGACGGTGGAAAGGCCATATACCAGAGCATAGAAAGCCTCCAGAACATAGGAAAGACAACAGAAAAGACCATGGGCATAATACAGAACCTCGGCAAACGCTCCGAAGAAATAGGCTCTATAGTCGAAGTAATAGACGAGATAGCAGACCAGACCAACCTACTGGCCCTTAACGCCGCAATAGAAGCAGCAAGGGCCGGAGATGCAGGAAGGGGCTTTGCCGTAGTAGCCGAAGAGATAAGAAAACTTGCAGAGCGCTCCATGGAAGCCACAAAAGAAATTGCAGGCGTCATAAAACAAGTTCAGCAAGAGACAGACACAGCCATAAAGGCAACAGAAGAAACCTACAGAGAAGGCAAGGGCGGCATAATGCTTGCCGGACAAAGCAGAGACGCATTCACAGGAATAGTGGGCTCCATGAAAGAAAGCTCAGACGTAATGCAGGGGATAGCCAAATCTGCGTCAGAGCTGAACAAAGCGATCGAGCAGAGCATGAAATATATTGTGGACATGAATGCATCTACTGAAGAAGTTGCCGGAGCCGTAAAGGAGCAGGCAGGCGGAGCCGGAAATGCAAGAATTTCTCTTGATAAAATGAATAAGATGGTTCAAGAAGTAAATATAGCAGCCAAAGAACAGGCCATCGGCGGGAAGCAGATACGTGAGGCTGTTGAACGTATGAAGAACATAGTTCATGAGGTTGGAATAGCGGTCAAAGAGCAGGTCGGCGGAACAAAGCAGATCGTCCAGTCTGTGGAGATCATGCACAACATGACACAGGGAGTTGCCAACGCCACAAAGGAGCAGAAACTGGGCGGAGAGACAATTGTCCGGGCTATGGAGGGCGTGGCTCAGATATCCGCTGAAAACCTTAAACTTTCAAAGGATATGGTGGGCGTATCAGAAGATACCCTGTTCCGGATAGAGAACCTTCAATACTCGATAAGCAACTTCAGGGTCCATTCCAACGGCAACAAGAGGTGCTGGGATATATTGAACTGCCCATCGGCGTCGAGGCAGAAATGCCCGGCATATAATGCCCCTGAAGACCGTTGCTGGCAGATAACAGGCACCTGGTGCAAAGGCAATCAACAGGGAGATTTCAAATCAAAGCTTCGCAATTGCATGACCTGCGAGGCATTCAAGGTTATACAGGGAGTGGAGGTGTAAGGCAGTGAATAGTGAATGATTACTAACGACTATTCACTAAATACTATTCACTTTTATTAATGGAGAAATATGCAGGAAATCCATGAGACCTTAAATAAGCTAAAGGACAATGATTGGCGGGCAAGAAAAAGGGTTATTGAAAATCTTCTTGCCTATCCCGAAGATTCCTACCTTTCTGTCCTGGAGGAATGGCTGAGGAATGGAGACGACGCCCTCTTAAGAAACGCTGCTATGGAGGCATTCAGGGCACTTGGAGGAAAAGCTGTCGGATTTCTTATTTCAATGCTCAAAGACAAGGATCCGGATGTCAGGATTTTTGCCTCGAATGTGCTTGGGGATATAGGAGATGCAGGGGCATTATCAGCTCTTATCACTGCCCTTGAGGACCCTGATGTTAATGTGAAGATAGCATCAGCCGAATCCATAGGCAAGATAGGCAGCGAAAAGGCAGTAACGGCATTGGCAAAGCTCATAGGCAGCACAACAACATGGGTTACCCTGGCGGCTATCGAGGCTATAGGAGAGATTGGAGGCGATAAAGCCTTAACCGTGCTTCAGAGGTGCCTTGAAAAAGAAGAATATCACGGCATGGCCTTTGCTGCAATTGAAAAGGCCGGAACCCAGCATTTTATAAGGCATCTTACGCCTTTTGTTGACAGGGATAATAACCTCAGGGAACTGGCGCTGAAGGCCATAGTGAATATTGCCGACAGAGAAGGAACAAAACCTATGGCCGCATATTTTACAAGCCTTATTCCTGTGCTTATAGACCTCCAGCAATCTGCGCAGCCCGAAATCAGGAAGGCTGCCTTTATAGCGTTGTGCTGGTCGGAAGATATGAAGGGTTTTCAATATTTCATTGATGCACTAAATGATGAAGAGCTTCAGGAATATGCCATAAACGGGCTGCTTTCGCTCGGCAAAAGAGCAGTGCCCGGCATAATTGACGCCCTTAAAGGACAGAGAGACAACAGGCTTATTCTTGCGAAGACCCTCTCTATGCTCGGGGAAAATAATGCGCTTCTAAGGTTTGCGGATGACGACGACGCAGAGGTCCGCACAGAGGTTGCGCTTGCCATCGGCAGCCTGAATCTGCCTAAGGCCGAGGAAGCCCTGCTGCTGCTCGAGCAGGACGTATCGGAAGAGGTTCTGGCCGCTGCCGCGCTTTCACTAAAAAATAAAAGGGACAGAGCTAAACTATCATGACAGTGTCTAAAAATGAACTATTGACAAAAGATGAATTTAATCTTCTGAGAGACCTTATCAATAAAGAATTCGGGATAGTATTAAAGGGCGACAAGAGATTGACTTTTCATACAAAGGTATCTCACAGGCTGAATATCCTCGGCCTTAAATCTTATCGGGATTATTATGATTTTATTGTTTCGGATTCTTCAAGAGAAGAATTGTTAACGCTGGTGTCGCATATAACAAATAATGAAACATATTTTTTCAGGGAGAAGGCGCAGCTCGAGGTCTTTTCCGTGCTGCTGAATGAGATTAAAAAAGAAAAATTAAAAAAGAACCGGAATACAGTAAGAATCCTGTCCCTTGCCTGTTCCAGCGGAGAAGAGGCATATACCCTGAATATCCTTGTTCAGGAAAGCGGGCTTTTTATGTGGGACTGGGACATTAAAATAACAGGAATTGATATAGACAGAAATGCAATTGAAAAGGCAAAGGCGGCTGTCTATACAAAAAACTCCTTCAGGCTGAACGGGAATATAGACCTTGTCAATAAATATTTTACAGCCGAAGGAGACAGGTTTAATTTAAAGAAGATTTTTGCAAGGAACGTTGATTTCAGGCACGGCAATATGCTTGACGCAAATTCCTTTGCAGACCTCGATGATATAGACATTGTTTTCTGCAGAAACGCGCTTATATACATTAATGACGACGCAATCGGACATATTGCAAGAAATCTTTATAACAGCCTTTCGGATTCGGGCTATCTTTTTATAGGCTCGGCAGAGAGCCTTATTCAGCGCACAGACCTTTTTTCCCCGGAATACAATAACGGAGTAATTGTTTATAGAAAATCCCCCCAGCCCCCCTTTGTTAAGGGGGAGTAAGAGAGAGATTACGAAAAATGCCTGAGATCAGGGTCCTCATAGTAGACGACTCGCCTTTTATTCGAAAAGCGCTTCTCAGGATTTTTGAGACTGACCCTTCTATTGCAGTTGTCGGCGTTGCCAGAAATGGAAAAGAGGCTTTAACAAAACTTATAGAGTCGGCGCCCGACGTTATAACCCTCGATATAATGATGCCTGAGCTGGACGGCATCGAAACCCTTAAAATTATAATGGAGACAAAACCCACCCCTGTGCTGATGCTTTCCCAGTATACCCATGAAGGCGCAGAACTTACCTTAAATGCCCTTGAATTCGGGGCCATGGATTTTATTGATAAATCAACAACAGGCTTGATGGATTTTTTCGGGCTTGCTAAAGAAATAATATCGAAAGTCAAGGAGCTCACAGGCAAAAAACCATTAAGGATTGTTTCTCAAGCAACGGCGCTTAAGGACTATAAAAGCAACGGCTTTGTTGATGTGGTTGCTATCGGCACGTCAACAGGGGGGCCTCCTGCGCTTCAGGCGCTTCTGCCGAAATTTCCAAAGGATATAAGCTTCGGGATTCTTATAGTCCAGCACATGCCTCAGGGTTTTACAGGGCCGCTCGCCAGCAGGCTCGATTCTATGTGCCAAATTCATGTTAAGGAGGCAGAGGAGGGCGACAAGATTGAACCGGGGCTAGCCCTTGTGGCGCCCTCAGGACTTCACATGAAGGTAACACCCCCCTTTAATTCCCCCCTTAATAAGGGGGGACATAGGGGGGTCAAAATTCAAGATTCAAATAAGAAAATCAAGCTCGATATGGAGCCTCTGAACGCAATCCACAGACCTTCTGTAGATGTGCTTTTCCAATCAGTGGCGGAGAGTTACGGCAGCCGTTCAATCGGCGTAATTCTCACAGGCATGGGCTCTGACGGGGCCAAAGGCATAAGGCTGATGAAAGAGCAGGGCGCTGTTACTCTTGCCCAGGATGAGGCCACGTCAACAATATTCGGGATGCCCAAGGTTGCAATAGAAAGCGGGGTTATTGATAAAATAGCGCCCATAACTTCCATGGCAGAAGAAATAATGAAAAGGGCCTGATTCAGGAAGGCAATTCCAACAAGACCGTTGTGCCTGTTCCTTCGATGCTGCGAATCTCCATATTGCCGCCGTGGTCTTCAATAATCTTTTTACATATCGAAAGCCCGAGCCCCGTGCCTTCTTTCCTCGTTGTGAAAAAAGGATCGCATATCCTGTCTATTATATCCTGTTTTATTCCGAGGCCGTTGTCTTTTGCGGTTATCAGGGTCCTGTCTTTATTTTTCTCAACAGTTATATCTATATTTTTGCTCCCGGCATTCAGGGCATTATCCACAAGGTTCATGAAAACCTGGGTCAGCTTATCCATATCCGCCATAATTACAACCGAAGGATCAATTGCTAAATTTACGGCTGCAGTTTCTTTTTTAGCCGTAACGTAATATTTGACTTTGTCCATCAGGGCATTTAGATTCACCTCTTTTATGTCCAACCTTGAAGGCCTGCTGTAAAGAAGAAGTTCGTCAATGAGGTTTTTTATCCTGTGTATCTCTTTAAGCATGGTCTGCATAAGTTCCCTGTGCTGAACGGATTTAACTTCCCGCTCTAAAATCTGCACTATCGAGGATATTCCAAAAAGCGGATTCCTTATTTCATGGGCAACTCCGGCCATAATCTTTTCCATAGCTGCAAAATGCTGTTTTTTCCTGACCTCGGCCTGAAGTTTTTTTATCTCGGTAAGGTCCCTGAATACAACAACAGTGCCGGTCTGTTTTTTATCCGTGTAAGTTATCGGAGAATTATTGAACCCTATGGGAATGGCGCGGGCCCCGTCGGAGAACTCTACCTCTCTGCTGAAATCCGAATTAATTATGAGAAAATCGGACATCTGAGGCAATACGTCCGTAAGTTTTTTGCCGATGACATAGTCGTTGATATTCAGCATCTCGAAACCGATCGGGTTTAACTTTACGATGCGGTTTTCCGGGTCAAGCGCCATTATTCCTGTGGCTACGTTGTTGAGAATTACTTCTGAAAAATCCCTTTCCGTTATGAGCGCATTATACACCTGTGCGGTGTTAAGGGCCGAAGCAGCCTGACTTGCAAAGAGCTGAACAACAGCCTTTTCCGAATCCGTCATAAAGAAATCTTTTTTCTTGAAAAGCGTCAGGCAGCCGAAGGTCAGGCCTTTTAGTTTCACGGGGATTGCCGCCATATACAAAAAGCCGTGTCTTTGAATTAAATCCCCGAGGCCATCAACATCCTGAACTCTGATTGTCTCCATAGACCGTTCCTCGGATAGGGACCTCCCGATAAAAGTTTCCTCAGCCTGAATAGAGACAGGGACAAGCTCTTTTTCGATATTGCTTAAGGCTTCCATGCGCAGTATGCCGTCTTTTCCCGTCAGCCAGAGTATGGCTGCGTCCATGCCGGCAAAGACCGTGGCGGATGAGGCAATGGATTGCGCAAGCGCGGTTGGGTTCAGATTCCGAATCGTTTCAACGGACATGTCATGAAGCCTGATAAGGCTGACTATGTCTTCTTTTTTGCCCTCAATCAGCCTCTGGTTTTCAATGGCAGATGCAATTTCAGAGCCGAGGATTTCAAGGGAATGAAGCGAAGTCTTTGTTATATCTCCTGATTTGCCGGCTATCAAAACTCCCAGAACAGGGAAAACATTGCAGTGAAGACACCCGTAGATCTTTTCTTTGCCTGCCACTGCCTGAGGGCTTCTGCAGAGCGTGCCGTTTATCAGCCAGCACCTCTCGTCTGCGCTATTAAATGCAGGGCAGGTTTCATAAGCGCAGTTATTGACTTCCCGGCATCTCTTTCTTTGATGGGAAAGGATAGGAATTATAACAACGTTGCCGAACGAATCAGGCGCGTTGATTTCCTGAGAATTTTTTATCGTTGGCTTTGCTTCCCTTATGGTTTTTATAAACGGGTGCTCGCTGGCAAGCGATATTTCTACAGAGCAGATATCATTATCAACGCCTTTTTTGAACTCCTGCAGAAGAAGTCCTGTTTCTTTATCAATGAGATATAGGGCGGCATATTCATAGCCGAGAGGGCCGATTATGGCGTCTAAAAATTGCTCTGCAATTTCCTTCAGGGCGCGGTCGCCCCTGAAGGCCTCTGATGAAAGCCCGGCAATAGCTCTTAGCTCTTTGGTCCTTTGTCTGACGGCGTTCTCCAGATTTGCATGCGACTTCTGAATGCCGTCCGCCATCTCATTAAAACAGGAGGC
>SCSY01000057.1 GCA_004298625.1 Nitrospirota bacterium
TATTTTGAAGATGGGCTTAACCCTGAAACCCTGACCTTCATTATTCCCCTTCCCTTTGCGGCGACTGCCACCTTTTGGCTTCCGGCAGGCATCCTGGTCACAATAAATTTGTCGGTGATCTGGTTGGTCATCGAACTCTCGGAATAAACCTCCACTTCAGGGTCTGCCGCCACATCAGTCATCCAGACAACGGAAAAAGAAGTCGGCGTCACATCTGTAATCCTCACGCTTGCCGTCTCAGGGACGGCAAAGGCATTAGAAGCCAGCGCAAGCAGAATAAAACCCGCAACCTGCAAAATGCAGATTTGAGTCTTGAGATTTAAGATTTTAAATTTTCCTTTCATTTTCCCTTTGCCGGGCACGTAGGGCAACTATCCCCCATCTTTGGATGTTTATCACTGTCAAATGCGAATGTCTCGTACCCTCCAATCAAGTACCTGACGTCAGCCTTTGAATCAAGCATTATCTCCTGCATATTTTTTTCAATGTCAGCGGATGCGGAAAAAACGAGCACAATCGTCTGAGGCTTCTTAAGTTTGGCCGAAAGGTCTTTGCTGCCTTGTTTTTTGAGCAAGCCTCTGAGGTTTTCGATCCTTTCTTTTATGTCCTTTCCGATAACAGGCTCGCTACCTGAGACCTTTCCCTTTTCAAACTCCCTCTGATCCCTCATATCGAATATCCTAAGTTGAACTTTGTTGGATATTGCCCATTTAAGCTCATTGGCCGAAACCCCTTTTATCAAAGAACCGGTATCTGCAACAGAATATCCTATTGCCTTCCATGAGTTGATTCCTTCCTGAAGAACATATACCTTCTCATATCCGTTCTTAACAAGAACGTCAGCCGCTTCCTTTGCAGCCTTGATCCCAAGAGAGTCGTCGACTATGACAAATATCTTGCCGGAAGGGAATTTCTTAAAGGTCAAAGAGGCTGTCGGAATATTCACGGAACTCTCTATATGTTCTCTCTTGTATGCCTCCTCGCTTCTCACGTCTATAAGCCACAGACCGCTTCCCTCCTTGAGCATGTCATAAACCCTTTCCGGTCCTATCCACTGCCATTTTGTTTTACCGGCCGAGTATGCGGTAACAGGAACAAGAAGAATTAGCAGGGCTGTCAAATATCTCAATCTCATGGCTTCCACCCGTCCACCCTGTTTATCATGGTTATTATTAATCCATCGCCCTGGCGTATTACGAAATTAACTCCTATTGCTTCTTTTCCTGTTGTCTTATCCCTTAAAGAGGCCGTCTCCCAAAGCCCTGACTGGTTATTGAACCTTCTCACGCTCTGGACGTTGTCATAGCCTATGGAATAAAGCAGGTTGTACGCGTTATATCCGTAAGGAACTGTCAGCATTCCTATGTAATTCGTTCCGGGAAGGAGAGTGTATAATGACGTCTCTCCGCTGTCTCCGATCTGAATAACTCCGCTTCCTGTTGCATAGAGACCTATGCCCATGCCCTTCTGAAGCAGTATCGTTGTCTCCGGCGACGTCTCGAGGAATACACCGTTCAAGCTGCTGAACGTAACGATCTTTTCTACCCCGATATTTTCGGGGTTTGCCGCTATAAGGTCTGATGCCTTCGGATATGCCTTCGCGAGTTTATCTCCTGCGGCTATCAGATTAAAGCCGGGTCTTATCTCCACTTCTATGGGAGGTGATTCCACCTCAAAGTTAGACCAGTATATCTGGTATATAGCATCCCTGTCGTCCTGCCATACAAGGACCCCGGTTCCTAAGGCAGGCTCTTCCTGTTTTGCAGAGTTAACGCTTAGCCTTGCTCCTGTCCCTGATTTGATGTCAAAGAATGAGAGGTTAGGATCATCAGGACCTGTTTCATATTCGATATAGACTAAGGCGTCATTAAGGATTGTTGCCTGGGTGTGGTCTCCAACTCCATATGTAACCTTTGTCTCGCCGCTTGTGGGGTTCGAGAAGTAAATGTCTCTTTGGCTGTTACTCTCGTCGGTCCATGCGACTGTGTTACCTGATATTACGGGCAAGGTCTGGTTATAGATATTGGATGTATACCTTGTTTCAGTCTTTGTGATGAGGTCATATTTATATACCTCTCCAAGGCCGTGCCTGTAATCCTCCCACGTAAGTATATTCCCTGATATCGAAGGATGTATCTGGTCTCTTTCGTGAGATGTCAGCCTGATCTTTTCTTTTGTATTCAGGTTATATGCAAATATGTCCCGGTTTCCTGCGCTGTCGTCCTGCCATGACACCCATTCTCCTGATACAACCGGCCTTTCCTGGTTACCGGAATCATTGCTTATCACAAACTCAAGTGATTTTGAGAGGTCGTATCCGTAGATATCCCAGTTACCATTCCTCTGATCCTGCCAGACAACTATGTTTCCGCTTATGGAAGGCCTAATCTGGTCGGCAGAGTTGTTGGTAATATTCGTAGATACGGCTGCCCCGATTTCCTTTGTATAGATGTCCCAGTTACCGTTTCTCTTATCCTGCCAGACGACCTTTGTGCCCGAGACCTCGGGATACTGCTGCTCTCCTGTAAGGTTGGGGTCAAGAGCCTGACCTTTAAACCATTCAGTTACAGTAAGATTTAAAGTTGATGTGGATGTATGGTTTATCGCGCCTCCGCTTAATCCGTCTGTGACGCTTAATCTTGCAGTATATGTTCCTGTAGGGATAAGGACATCGTTTTTGTCCTTGCCGTCCCAGAGGACTTTTGTCTCTATGCCTGATGTGAGGGCTAAAGTAAATGTCTTTACAACATCCGCTTCGGAGAACATATCTCCCTTTGATATGTCTATTACCGCCTGAAGCGTATTGATGTCGTCGGTTGCCTTTACCGTAAAGCTCGTTGTTTTCGCTGCTGTCACACCTTTTGGAGCATGAGGCATGAAGGTCGAAGGAATGGCGTTGAATGCGGTTATAACGGGAGCCGCGTTATCGGCATAGAGATTTGTAGATTTTGTAGCTTCCTGGTTGCCTGCTCTATCGATACTGTAATACTCGATTACTGTATTTCCGGTTGTTTCTATGTTCATCGGGAGGGCGGGAATAAATGAAGCGTCGGTTCCGACTACCTTTCTCAGCATCTGGTCTACGCCGCTTCCTCCTTCGTTATCCGTAGCGGTAAAGATTATCTTTGTCTCAGGAGTAATATAGAAAGGATCTCCGGCCTTCGACGGTCCGTCAAAAACAAGGGTGGTGACAGGAGCTATCGTGTCATCGGCAGGCGGCGCATAGACAAGGGTATAAGTGCCTGTTACAGAGGAATCCGCCCTGTAGTCCAGAATTTGAAGCGTATATATCCTCTGGTAATTGGCGTCAAGTCCTTCGCTAACCCAAAAGTTGTTTGGATCAAGGTGCACTCCGTCTGCCCTTATCACATCAAGCAGCTTAAGCATGCCTTTGGACGGATCGGGAAGTTTTGTATAAACCCATCCTGAATCTCCTACAGCTACCGCCATTTCGACATTAGGCTGCTGAGAAGTCGGTCTTGCCGGAGATGATATAACAGATATCACAGTCACGTGAGACCTTGCGTCTTCGACCTTTCCTGTATTGCCCGGAATCTCTGACTCGAATATCGCATCAGGGAGGTGCTGTGGATCCTTGTCTGTGTCCGCGAGAAAATCAAGCCTGCCGTCTCGTCCCGGCAGGTTGACCTTTACTCTATGTATAAGGTAATGGGTATTCGTCTGCTTAAGTATAGACGTGAGCTCTCCTCCAAGGTCTGATGCATGGGAGAATGTCGCATTAAATTCAACAAACCTTCCGCTTAAGGTGGATATCATCTCCCAGTATCCTGTTGCTATCTTTTTGCTATCGAGGGTTCCGATATTTACTGTAAGGGAAGGAGAGACAGCGCTGTCATTGACAGAGGCGCCAAGGAGCCTAAAGTCTACAAGGAGGCCCTGTGCGTTATCCACAATCTTTGGCTGGGCTGAATCTATTTTAAGGCTTCTTGCCGGCCCGTACCCTGAGTTAAGCACCCTTACTGCCAACGGGAATGGCACAGGAGCCTCTACCTGTGGAGTAAATGGGTTATCTCCTATTACCTCATATGGAAGAAAATAGTCGAGTATTAGCTGTGCTTCGGGTCTCACTGTAATCTTATCCGGGTTTACAGAGACGACTTCCTGCTTACCGTCAACTGTATAAGTAAGAGTTGCTCCTGCCCAGTAGGACACTCCTGCTGGGTCTATCCCGCCTGCTCCGGGGGATGGGATTATGAGCCAGTGGACCTCAGCAGGGGTAGCAGCTTTTACAACGCCAGTTCCGTCAACAGCGTTTATCTTATTTGTAGAAGAAACACGCATAGAGAAAAGATCGTTTTTAACGTTCCCGTTTGCATCCTTAAGAATTACGTCTACTCTTATGTCAGAAAGGTCTTTATCCGGGATGTTATTTGTTATCACCATCTTGGCATCAAAGGCTATTCTTTCGAGTGTAAGTTCCTGCAATATCTCTATGCTTACTCTCGAGCAGGCGGTCTCGGCAATGGAGATGGAAGGAATAATCGCCACAAGGGCAATCATTACTAATGGTATGAGTTTTATATGCCTGCCGCTCATATCTCTCCGTTTACAAGTTTGCTTAGAAACCTTCCGGTTACATTCCCGCTCAATAGGTCGGCTCCGGGGACATTTACAATATAGGAAAAGGCTATCTTTCTTCCCTTAACTGTATCCGCGTATCCTGAGATAGAGTATGCGTCGTTTAGTTGCCCTGTTTTTGCCCTCGTGGATTTGTTTACGTAGCCGATGTTTTTAAGAGTGCCTTCACCCCCTGCCGCGGGAAGGCTTTCATAAAATGCGCTGAACCATGGTTTTTCCGATACGGCCTCCAAAAAGTTAGTCATGAACTCCGATGTGAGGCGATTTTCGTGGGAAAGACCGGAGCCGTCGGCTATTTTTATATCGTTTCTGTTAAATGCTATACCGATGTCCCCGATGAATGTTTCAATGGCTTTTGTCCCCTTTTCTACAGTGCCAGGCTCCCCGAATTTTACTGCTCCAAGCAAGAGGAGAAGGTTTTCGGCTACAACGTTAAGGCTGTTATTATTCATGTCCTTTACTATCTCATGGAGCGGTTTTGATTTTATACGTGATATCTCAGATACGCTTGAAGGGGTTTTGCTTTTTTTGATCGCGCCTTTAAGAGTGATGCCTTTTTCTTTCAGCAACGTAAGAAACGTTCCAGCCGCATAAATGGCGGGGTCTTTAAGAGGGAATCTTTTTCTTTCATTTGTTGTTTCTGACGTGATTCCTGCAACTTCATACTCGAGGTCATTTATCTGTCGTATCAGAGGTTTTCCGTGGGATTTGAAATTTACATTAGCTTCTTCATTCGGGGGATCAAACTTTACATTCGGCGGCCTCCCAAAAACAGCCAAGGCTACGGTATGCATATCGAGACCCAAAGCAGAAGGCTGTGAATATGCCGGACCGCTATAGGCGCTCTTTAATCCTTTCGCATCAAAGAGAGTATCATCTGCAAAAATACTTCCGGTTATTTCCTTTATGCCTTGGACACGTAGATATTCAATGGCTTTTAATAAATCGTCTCTTGAAAGAAAGGCATTGCCCGACCCCTTTATATAAATATTTCCATCAAGGATGTTTCCATTGATTTGCCCATCATGGGAGATAAGCGTGTCCAGGTCAATTCTCTTCCTGGCATCGGCGTCAAGTATTGCCGCTGCGACAAAGAGTTTTACAATCGATCCCGGCACCAAGGGCTCATCATTGGCGTTACCCGATTGCAGGATTTTTTCGCCTGTCTTGAGGTCTACCGCAGAAAATGACCATTTTGCATTTGACGGAAGAGAGATTTTTATAAAATCTTCGAACAGGATTGTGTCGACTGAAAATTTCACTTCGATCTGATCAGCCGAAACGCCAAGAGGCATAATGGCGATAATCAAAACGCATGAAATACATAGCTTTAATGATAAGACTCTAAATTTGCCCATCCCTCCCCCGGGAAAGCTATTTAAGCCCAAATAAAAAAGCCTACCTCCGAAAAGGTAGGCATTATTTCGCCCTACTTGCCACTACGGCAGCCCCTCTAACCCTCTTTAGGTTGGTAGCTTTGTGCCCCACGGTTGCCCATGGTTTACTCTTTTCGGTGGTCGCTCAAGGTTACATCATGCTTTATTATTAAGTCAATATAAAAATTGTATCCAAAGGGAAGAAAATTGTATCTAAAAGCCACATTCCTAAAGTTATAACTTTAGGAATGTGGCTATTTCTTGCTTCAGACGGGGATTTGCTGGTCAGTTTTTTAAAAAACTTGCGGAAACTGTTAGGGTATTTAAAACCAAGCTCGGCGGATATAGGAGACGGCGGAAAATATTCAAGTGTTTTTTATCCTTTAACGGTTTTCCTAACCTCCTATGTCTTCCAATCTATCGCAGACTTTTTCCCTGAACCTCTTTATATGCGAGCCTTCCCAATAAATATTGCCGCACCCTTCACACCTCGAAAATCTGTTATTTTGCATATAGATATGTTCCGGCACTAACATCCTGACATCCTTTTTCCCTATAACGTCAATGAGAATGCCATTGCATTTTACACATCTGGAGGGATTAAATTCTTTTATAGTCAAAGCCTTTGTTAATTCGACAAGCTGCTCAAAGGTATTATTTGACTTAATAAGGAGATAATTTTTAAACCCGCTGAAATGCAGGAAATGGGTGTCTCTCGTGAGAACTAATCTGTCTTCTTGTTTTGCTATCTTCAGAAGGGCGCTGTCGCTTATGTCGCGAAAATAAAGGGTGTCAAAACCGAGAAGCCTGAGCCATCTTGCAAGGCGACCCAGCATTGCGTCTGCGATAAATTTCATCCTTCCAACAGGTTAAGGCTAAGGTTGAGAAGATTTAATCTCAACCCTTAGCCTATACGAACTTGATTATTCCTCAACAGGAACCGGTTCTGAGCTGAATAACGGCTGCAGCTCCCTCTTCACAAATGTATTGCGGTATTTTGCTATTCCTGTGCCCGCCGGAATAATCCTACCCATTATTACATTTTCCTTGAGCCCCTTCAATTCATCAACAGACCCATTGATAGCGGCCTCTGTAAGGACCCTTGTCGTCTCCTGGAAAGACGCTGCTGAAACAAAGCTTTCTGTTGCCAGAGACGCCTTGGTTATCCCTAAGAGCAATGGTTTGCCCTGGGCAGGCTTTTTACCCTTTGCCTTAACCCTTGCGTTTTCCTCTTGGAATACCAACCTGTCTACCTGCTCTCCAATCAGGAGCTCCGTGTCTCCGGAGTCTTCAATCCTGACCTTCTTCATCATCTGTCTCACAATAACTTCAATATGCTTGTCATTTATCGAAACGCCCTGAAGCCTGTAAACCTTTTGAACTTCATCAACAAGATATCTCTGGAGTTCTTTGGGACCCAGGATGTCAAGAATACTGTGAGGATTAACAGCGCCATCCATTAGCGGTTCGCCTGCCTTAACCCAGTCTCCTTCATGAACGCTGACATGCTTGCCTTTCGGTATCAGATATTCCCTTGACTCGCTGCTGCCCTTAACCATAACAACTCTCATGCCTTTATGGGCGCCTTTGAACTCAACCATGCCGTCAATCTCCGTGACAATCGCCTGTTCTTTTGGCCGCCTGGCCTCAAACAGTTCCGCAACTCTCGGAAGACCTCCGGTTATATCCTTTGTCTTGGTAGTCTCCCTCGGAATCTTTGCGAGAATATCACCCGGAGCAACTATGTCGTTCTTATTAACAATGATATGCGCGCCTGAAGGCAACTGATACCGCGCAAGGTTATTCGTGCTTGGGATTTTAAGGGTTACCTTGCCGTGTTCATCTTTTATCGAAACCCTGGGCCTCATGTTGGTCGGATAATCTATAATGACTTTATGTGAAAGTCCTGTTACCTCGTCCACTTCTTCCTTCACGGTCACATTTTCCACAATATCCCCGAAGGCTATCTGCCCTCCTATCTCTGTCAGTATCGGGGTTGAATAAGGATCCCACTCAACGAGTCTCTGGCCGATGTCCACCTTCTGCCCGTTGCCGACCAGAAGCTTTGCGCCGTAGACAACAGGATATTTTTCCTTTTCCCTGCCTTTTGAATCTACAACGGCAATGCTGCCGTTCCTGTTCATTACAACCAATAGCCCTTCCCTGTTTTTAACGGTGCTTATATTCAGAAATTTTATTGTCCCTGAGTTTTTTGACTCAAGCACTGTCTGTTCCACAACCTTTGACGCCGCGCCGCCTATATGAAAGGTCCTCATTGTAAGCTGAGTTCCGGGCTCGCCTATGGACTGGGCCGCTATAACACCCACAGCCTCTCCCAGATCAATAGGTTCGCTCCTTGCCAGATCCCTGCCGTAGCACGCTGCGCACGCGCCGAATTTAGACTGGCACGTGAGCACAGACCGTATCTTCATTCTATCTATGCCGGAGTCCACTATCTTCTGGGTCAATTCTTCGTCTATAGCCCTATTTCTCTTGGCAAGCATCTCTTTTGAGATCGGATCTTTTACGTCCTCTGCAACTGTCCTGCCGAGAATCCTCTCCTCCAGGGGTTGAATTATCTCACCGCCTTCTATAAGAGAAGTGACCACTATCCCATCTGTTGTTCCGCAATCCTCTTCCATTATGATTACATCCTGCGCAACATCTACAAGCCTCCTCGTAAGATACCCTGAGTTTGCTGTTTTGAGGGCTGTATCGGCAAGGCCTTTTCTTGCGCCGTGAGTAGAAATAAAGTATTGCAGCGGGGTTAATCCCTCTCTGAAATTCGCTGTAATCGGGGTCTCGATAATCTCTCCCGACGGCTTTGCCATAAGACCCCTCATGCCTGCAAGCTGCCTTATCTGCGCAGCGCTTCCTCTTGCGCCGGAATCGGCCATCATAAAGATGCTGTTAAAGGACCTCTTCTCCTTTAATTCTTCCTCTGAAAATTTCTTCCCGCCTTCGGCTCCGAGTTCCTTCATCATTTCATCGGCAATCTTTTCCGTAACATTAGCCCAGATATCTATTACCTTATTGTATCGTTCGCCCTGAGTGATAAACCCGTCTGCATACTGGCTCTGCACATCAATTACTTCCTGCTCCGCCTCTCTTATAAGTTCGGGCTTCTTTGAGGGTATATGCATATCATCCATGCAGATAGAAACCCCTGATTTAGTAGCATACTCAAACCCAAGTTTTTCGAGATTATCGAGGAATACGACTGTAGCCCTCTTGCCTACCTTGGTATATGAGTATTCTATTATCTTTGTCAGTTCTTTTTTTGTGAGCTCCTTGTTTATGGCTGAAAATGGTATTGCATCCGGGAGTATCTCGCTGAAGAGCGCCCTCCCGCATGTCGTATCAATAAACTGACCATCTATCTTAACTTTTATTTTTGCATGTTCATCAAGCATATCGGCATCGTATGCAATCCTCACATCTTCCGAGCCTGAGAATATCTTCCCCTCTCCCTTTGCGCCATTCCTCTCTTTTGTCAGATAGTATATTCCCAGAACCATATCCTGCGTAGGCACGACTATGGGCTTCCCATTGGCAGGGGAAAGGATATTGTTTATAGACATCATAAGAACCCTCGCCTCTACCTGCGCCTCTATTGATAAAGGCACATGGACCGCCATCTGGTCGCCATCAAAGTCGGCATTGAACGCAGTGCAGACCAATGGATGAAGCTTTATCGCCTTTCCCTCAACAAGAATAGGGTCAAAGGCCTGGATGCCGAGCCTGTGAAGGGTAGGAGCGCGGTTCAAAAGAACAGGATGCTCTCTGATAACTTCTTCAAGGGCATCCCAAACTTCCGGCGATTCCTTCTCAACAAGTTTTTTAGCGGACTTTATTGTTGTAGCAAAGCCCTTATCTTCGAGTTTGTTGAATATAAGAGGCTTAAAAAGCTCCAGCGCCATTCTCTTGGGAAGACCGCACTGGTGAAGTTTAAGTTCAGGCCCGACAACAATAACAGACCTTCCGGAATAGTCCACGCGTTTTCCAAGAAGATTCTGGCGGAAACGTCCCTGTTTGCCTTTTATCATGTCACTTAAGGACTTTAACGGCCTCTTGGTTGATGTCTTCAGAACACGTCCTCTTCTGCCGTTATCAAACAGGGCGTCAACAGCTTCCTGCAGCATCCTCTTTTCATTCTTTATTATTACGCTCGGAGCCTTGAGCTCCATCAATCTCTTCAATCTGTTGTTCCTGTTGATGACTCTCCTGTAAAGATCATTGAGGTCTGATGTGGCGAACCTCCCTCCTTCGAGGGGAACAAGCGGCCTCAAATCCGGCGGAAGAACGGGTATTACATCCATTATCATCCAATCAGGCTTATTCTCCGACTGTTTGAACGCCTCGACAACTTTAAGCCTCTTGGTAAGTTTCTTCTTGACGCCGAGAGACATGGCTTCTTTTATTTTGAGTTTAATCTCCTTGCTGAGAGTTTCCAACTCAACCCTTCTCAAAAGCTCTCTTATGGCTTCAGCGCCCATTCCTGCTTTAAATCTTGACCCGAACTCCGCAGTTTTCTTCTTATATTCATCTTCCGTAAGGAGTTCCTTTTCCTTGAGATCGGTATCTCCGGAATCAATAACAACGTAGCTTTCAAAGTAAAGCACCTTTTCAAGATGACGCATTGTCATATCAAGCAGGGTGCCTATCCTGCTCGGCACTCCTTTAAGGAACCATATATGCGCAACCGGAGTTGCAAGCTCTATGTGGCCGAGCCTGTATCTCCTTACCTTTGACTGTATTACCTCAACGCCGCACTTATCGCATACGACTCCCCTGTGCTTCATCCTCTTGTATTTTCCGCAGATACATTCCCAGTCCTTCATCGGACCAAAAATCTTGGCGCAGAAAAGGCCGTCCCTTTCAGGCTTGAAAGTGCGGTAATTTATCGTCTCCGGTTTTTTGACCTCTCCATA
>SCSY01000058.1 GCA_004298625.1 Nitrospirota bacterium
GTGGCGGAATACGCAGATAGCTTTAGGGCCTGGCTCATATTTTTTTCGCCGGAAAAGTTCGGCGCTAAAAAATCTATGATAAGAGCCAGTATATAAACCCCTGCGAGACCCAGGACATAAGATAAGACTGAAGAGACAACGGCTGTAGCAATCGGAACTCTGTATGTTCCCGTAAAGGGCATGGTGATTCCGACAACGGACATGCCTATAATGGATGCTATCGGTCCAATGGCGGCGAGGGGCACGATATAGCTCTTGTATAAGTCTGAAACCGTTGTGGTTTCTCCGGCAATTACCTGCCATTCCTTTTTCGGCTGAAGCAAGATGTTTTTTGCGCGCTCTATTAAATTCATTTAGCCCTCCTTTTTGAAGCGTTATAGATGAAATGCTGATTTTTTGTAAAAAGCATAGCAGTAAATAATGAACTTTGCAACGCCTGTTGCGGCGCCTGTGTCAATATCGGTTATTATAATGGTTGTTGCACTTTTTCTTTTTAAGGGGAAGGGGAGGGGTTAACGAAAAACATTGAATTTCTCTACAAAAGCCGTCATTCCCGCGACCCGTTCTCCGCAGCGCTGCGAAGGATGAAAGGCGGGCATCCAGTGTTTTAAAATACTTCTGGATGCCGGATCAGGTCCGGCATGACATAAAAAAAGGGGGGTCGCAGATGCGACCCCGAGCTGTGGAAAATTGTTTGGGCTATTCTTCAGCCCTCATAAACTTGAAATAAACCATGGCCCAGTTGCCGAGGATGATAGATGTGATTCCGGTGAGGCTCGCTACGGACATAGTGGACATGCCTGTAACGCCGTGACCGAGATTGCAGCCTCCTGCAATGACCGCGCCTATTCCCATAAGAATACTTCCAAAGAATACGGTCAGGACCTCTTTTGCCGGCGGAATTTTCCATTTGAACTCCTTGAGGGCAAATGCACTGATAGCAGCGCCGAGCGGAATGGCGAAGATAAAGAATACGCCCCATGTGCCTTTGAATATCCCCAAAAAGCTGAATTCCGGAAATGGGGAATGAGAGCTGTTATAAAGCACGGAATTGAAGAATTCTCTCAAAGGGGTTGTTATTGCAAGACCCCTCGGCATTCCTCCAAAAACAGAAGATATCTCCCATGCCAATATGGTCAACAGGCCGATCAGAACTCCGGTTAATCCCCATGTGTAACCCTTTCTCACTATGCCGAAAGTCGGTTTTCCTTTAAAGACAAATGCCAATAAGACAATCGAGAAAACCGAGATGGTAATCCATTTTGCCGCGGGACTGCCGCCGAAGAGGTCCCATATCGCGGGATTTTTTATGCCGAATATCTCAACATTGTAGCTTTTCAGGAACTTATGAAGAGGACTCAGCAGTCCTTCGGTTGTCATTCCAACGCCAAAGAAAAACCCGACAATAGCAACTAAGGCCGCCATCTGTCCCTCGCCGAGCCTGTAGACAATGCCGCTTGCGCATCCGCCTGCAAGAACTATCCCCAATCCAAATAGGAAACCGCCGAGGATATTGGCAACCGGCACAAAGTTCTGGCGTAATAATCCTGTCGAAACAAATTGACCTGCTTCCTGATCAAAGGCCATTATCAGGCCCGCGTCTTCCAGAAGATTTGTGCCTATTACAGCAACCACCACGCAGAGAAGATACGACCTGAAAAGAGAGAGGTCCTTTATAAATATGATGTCCCTGAATGCCGAATTAAGGCAGAAGCGCCCTTTTTGAAGAATAAACCCAAGTGACAGTCCAAGAACTACCGCTGTAAGGGCCGAGATAACGCTACCGAATGGCATAGGCTTCCTCCCCGCTCCAGAGATGTGCGTGCTCGCCGCATCCATTTCCTTTTGATATAAGCACAGGCATTTTTGCGTTTTTCTCCACTTCTTTGGATGCGCATCCGGTGAAAAACCTTTGCAGTCTTGATTTCCCGCTGCAGCCTACGATTACGAGATCAACCTTTTCTTCTTCTGCAACCTTGAGAATTTCCTCGGATGGATGTCCTTCCCTGATAACCGTTTTAATATTTATCAGGCCTCCGTTTCCCAGGGCCTTTTTGTAATAACTCAGAACCCTTTCCGCTTTTTGGTCCAACTTCTCTTTATGCTCGGTGCCTTTCAGGGACTCCTTTAATGTAGACATCTCGGCGTCGCTGAGCATAGAAGTCATCATAGAATTGCCTTCTAACTGCTCGACGTGAAGCAGGATTATGTTTTCAGGCGCCCAGACTAAGTTTTGGAATAATGACAATATTCCCTTTGAACCATTCTCGCTGTCTACTGCAATCAAAATCTTTTTCATTTTTTTCTCCTTTGTTTGTTGTTCTGAAATTTTACACCCCCCTTAAGTCCCCCCTTGATAAGGGGGAGTCAGAGGGATCATCTTTAAGCCTTGGCAACGGCTTCTGTCCAGTCATAGACTTTCTCGTCTGCCGCATCTTTTGCCACGAGCACCGGCACACTTGCATTTCTTTCTACCTCTTTGCTTACACATCCTGTTATGAGTCTGTGAAGGCCCTGTTTTTCGTTAAAGCCCGTGATTACGAGATCAACGCCCTCTTCTTCGGCGACCTTGAGAATTTCCTCGGCAGGGATTCCGTCCCGTATCATTGTTTTTACGCTGATCAGGCCGATGTTTTCCATCTCCTTCCTGTAATAGTCGAGGATCTTTTCGGCCTTCCTGTCCAGTTCCTCTTTATACTCCGTGCCCTTCAGCGATTCTCTTAATGTTGACAGCTCTGCTTCTCCGAGCATATCCACCATTAAGGAGCGCCCTAAAAGTCTTTCCACATGCAGAAGGATTACTTTTTCAGGCGGCCTGACTAAATTTTTAAATACGGACAATACAGCCTTAGAACCTTTTGAGTCATCAACCGCAACCAAAATCTTTTTCATTTTTTTCTCCTTTTTGTTTTTAGTTGTTAAGGCAAAAACACTTTTTCAAAGACAATTCCTAAAAAAAACATGGCTAAAATTATTACCGTAGACAGGGACACCGCATAATAAGCGTCTCTCCATGTGTAAGCTTCCTCGCACAGGACCGGTCTTTTTGCCGTCAGCACAGGCACCTTTGCATTCTTCTCCACATCCTGGGCAACGCTGCCGGTAATGAGCCTGTTTAAGCCCTCTTTTCTGCTGCAGCCGAGAAGTATGAGTTCCACCTTTTCTTCTTCTGCGGTCTTAAGGATTTCTTCGGATGGAATTCCATCTTTTATCAGGTTCTTTATACTGAATAAGCCGACGCCTTCTATCTCCTTTTTATAATAATTGAGAATCTTTTCAGCCTTCCTGTCCAGTTCTTTTTTATACTCGGTATCCTTAAGCTCCTCTCTTAATATTGCTAAGTCTGCTTCTCCGAGGGTGTTGATCATCAACGACCTTCCTAAAAGCCTTTCTACATGCAGGAGGATTACCTCTTCAGGCCTCTGGACTAAATTCTGGAAAGCAGCTAACACGGCCTTTGAACCCTTTGTATCATCAACCGCGATCAATACCTTTTTCATTTTTCCCCTCGTTTGTTTAAAAGTATTGCATTTTTCAATATGCCGTTTACAGTAAAAGCATATTCTGTGCCTATCTTGAAATAATTTAAAAAATCTTTTAATATTAAAGAGATACGTGAAGCAATGATTTCTAAGCTTGACAAAAATGCGTTAATACTGTTAAAACTGTTAATTAACGATAATTAACAGTTGATAAGTAAACTTAACGCTTGATTCAATTTGACGCTATGGCTATCTTAGACGAATTTTTAAAAGACCCGAAGTTCCTGATGGGTGTCTTTGAGACCATGAGGGACGGCCTCATGATTGTAGACACCGAAGGAATTATATTGTTCTTCAACAAGGCTGCCGAAGAGATAACAGGTTATCGCAGAGAAGAGGTTGTGGGGAAATCCTGCACCATGCTCGACAGCGATACCTGTGTAATCTTAACCGAATCAGGAAGGCAGAAAAGCTGCAACCTTTTCAATGAAGGTTCGATTTGCAACAAAAGATGCCGTATAAGGACCATGGACGGGAGGGGCGTTTATCTTCTTAAGAATGCAGTAGTGCTGAGAGACGACAAAGATGAAATAATCGGCGCTGTGGAGACCATGACGGATATCACCTCATTGTATATGAAGGAATTAGAGATTGAAGAACTGAAGCAGGAATTAAGAAAAGAATACTGGTTCATGGGGCTCCTCGGCAAAAGCGCTCACATGCAGAATTTATACGACCATGTGCGTAATGCAGCCACGAGCGAGGCTCCTGTTTTGATCTGCGGCGAAAGCGGCACCGGCAAGAATCTTGTTTCGCACGCAATCCATGCCCTCAGCCGGAGGAAAGACGGCCCCTTCATAAGCATGAACTGTGCGTCTCTGAATGAGCATCTCCTCGAAAGCGAGCTGTTCGGCCATAAGAAGGGCTCTTTTACAGGCGCCATAAGCGACAGGACAGGCAGATTCGAGGCCGCGCATAACGGGACCATCTTTCTGGATGAAATAGGAGATATGCCTATGATTATGCAGGCAAAACTTCTGAGAGTCCTGGAAGAGAAAGTGGTTGAAAGAGTGGGAGAACATAAACCGATTCCGGTGAATATCAGGCTCATATCAGCCACAAATAAAGATTTATATAAGCTTGTCTCTCAGAATAAATTCAGGGAAGACCTCCTGTATCGCGTAAACTCTATTTTTATCAAAACACCGCCGTTGCGGGAACGCGTAGAAGATATTCCTGTTCTTGCATTCCATTACCTGAAAAAAATATCTGCCGTTAATAATAAAGAGATAAAGAGGATAAGTCCGCAGGCAATAGATATTATAGAGAATTACAATTGGCCCGGGAATGTGAGGCAGCTTATTAATGCCCTGGAGCACAGCGCAATCACATGTAAGGGCGATACAATCGAAATTTCCGACCTGCCGGAGTATATTTTTCACAGTAAGAAACCGGAGGGCATGGAAGGCAGCGACAGCCGCATTAACAAGGAGAAGATACGCTCTGCCCTTTTGACATATAAAGGCAATAAAACCATGGCTGCAAAACATCTCGGAATCAGCAGGGTGACTCTATGGAAAAGACTCAAAGAACTCGGGATAAGCTGATTTAATACCAAGACCTGTGTGCCTTCAAAATATATTTTTCAGGCTAACGCGACAAGCCATGTCTTTTGCAATAAAACCGTTCAAAATTGTAAGATAAACCCAAATGAATACCTATCAAATAATTATTCTTTTTAGTTATCTTTGCGTAACCGCCTTCGGCTACTGGCTACAGTTTCTTAATCTCCAGCATCTGAAGAGATACGGCCACATCGTCCCTGAAGAATTCAAAGGCTATATTGACGCCGGGCTGTTGAAAAAGACAAGAGATTATACACTGGAACACAGCCGCTTTGATTTTATAGAATCAATCCTTGGAAATATCATTGTCATCCTATTTTTTTTCGGCGGGCTCATAAACATATACAACTCATGGGTTATATCTTTTGATCTCTCTTTTGTCCTCTCAGGCATTATATTCTTCCTTGTCCTGAGTTATGCAAAAACATTTCTCTCTATCCCTTTTGACCTTTACAGCACATTCAGGATCGAAAATAAATATGGATTCAATACGATGACAGGGAAGTTATGGCTTACTGATTTTTTGAAATCAATTATACTGTCAACGATATTAATCGGCGTCATGAGCGCTGCGGCATTTTTTCTTATCAAAATAAGCCCTGATTTTTGGTGGTTCTTTGTCTGGCTCTTTTTTCTTTTGTTCAGCCTCTTCATGATGTATATCTCGCCTTATGTCATAGAGCCGCTGTTCAACAAGTTCACCCCGCTTGAGGATGAGGAGATGGAAGGCTCGATAAAGGATTTAATGAAAAAGGCCGGCATAGCGGTAAGCCGGGTCTTTAAGATAGACGCCTCTAAACGGAGCAAGCACACAAACGCCTATTTTACAGGCATCGGCAGAGTCAAAAGGATTGTGCTTTACGACACGCTCATTCAGATAATGGAAAAAGGCGAAATACTTTCGATACTGGCGCATGAGGCAGGCCACTGGAAGAAAAAACATATCTTAAAGATGCTTGTTATTGTGGAGAGCATGTCATTCATAGGCATATACATATCCTTTCGCATAATAAAGACAGGAGTCCTCGGCAGATTTTTTGATATTCAGTCCGACACCATTTTTGTAAACCTGATTTTGCTTGGTCTTATCGGAGGCATTGTCTCTTTTCCCCTGACGCCCTTATTCAGCTATTTTTCAAGGCGGCATGAAAAAGAGGCCGATAAATTCGCTGCTGAGATGACGGAAAATCCCGGGGCAATGGCAACATCGCTTATTAAACTCTCAAAAGATAATCTTTCTAACTTGCACCCGCATCCTTTTTATGCGTCTTTTTATTATTCTCACCCGCCGGTTGTGCAGAGGATAAGAGAAATCAAAGAGGAGAGAGGCATGAAGGCGTAGCAATTATTTTTTTTGCAATAAGTCTTCAGCCCGTATGGTATATTATTGTCTATGAAAGTTGCGATGTATTACAGGAACAATGATGTGCGTGTCGAGGAGATGCCTGTCCCGAAGATAGGGAAGGGCGAGCTTCTCGTTAAAGTCATGGCGAGCGGCATCTGCGGAAGCGACGTGATGGAGTGGTATCGGATTAAAAAAGCTCCGCGCGTTCTCGGTCATGAAATTTCTGGAGAAATAGTTGAAATAGGTGAAGAGGTTAAAAAGTATAAAAAAAGAGATAGGGTTTTTGTATCTCATCATGTTCCGTGCAATACGTGCAGATATTGCCTGAGCGGTTACCATACTGCATGTGATACGCTCCACAGGACTAATTACGATCCCGGAGGTTTTGCCGAATATCTTAGAGTCCCTGAGATAAACGTTGACAGGGGCGTCTATATCCTTCCGGATAGCATGTCTTATGAAGAAGGAACTTTTATAGAGCCTTTGGCATGCGTTCTTCGCGGCCAAAGGGTTGCTAATCTTAAGCCTGGGCAGAGTGTGCTTATAATTGGAAGCGGCATGTCGGGTCTTTTGCATATAAATCTTGCGCGCGCACTCGGCGCTGGGAAGATTATTGCGACGGATGTAAATGACTACCGTCTGAATGCTGCTTTAAAATTTGGCGCAGATGCTGTTATAAATGCAAAGGAAGACGTTCCAAAGCGTGCTAAGGAATTAAACGAGGGAAGGCTCGCAGACCTTGTCATAGTCTGCACAGGCGTAATGCCTGCGGTTAATCAGGCATTGCAGTCTGTTGACAGCGGCGGCACGATTTTGTTTTTTGCAGTTCCGGAGCCGGGGATTAATATTTCCGTTCCAATAAATGATTTCTGGCGCAATGAAATAAAGATGATGACCTCTTACGGAGCCGGGCCTTCAGACCTCGCTGTCGCGATAGAGCTTATCAGGGCAAAGAGAGTTGATGTAAAAGAGATGATTACACACAGGCTCGCCATGTCTGAGGCAGGGCGGGGATTTAAGCTCGTTGCTGAAGGCGGAGAGTCCATAAAGGTTATTATCGAACCGTGGAGGTAACTCTATTGTGGAAGTTTCAGAGAGCGAATAAATGTGTATAGCCGGAGCATTTTATTATTTTTCATTTGCAGCCTTTCCAGTTATAACGACCACCCGCGTAAAAAGATTACCATTCTATAGGATATTTTTGCATCGGCAACGTTTTGCTGTTCGATAAGGATATAGCTCTGTCCTTCTTCTCTTTCTTCATGAATGTTTATGGCCCGGGGATCGGCATATCTGGATTTAGGATAGACAATGGTTCCCGAAGAGGTTTTCGCTTTTATATATGACTTTCGAAAAAGCAGGTTATTCTCCGTCTTTAAATCCGTATTCCAGATAAAAATTTCAGCGACAGCATGATCCTTGTGCATATTAACGAACACATCTGTTTGTCTCTCAATCTCTGCGGAGTCCATTTTTTTCACAGCGGGCTCGACAATATCCCGAAACTCCTTGAAGACCGATTCGTAATATGAATAATTCAACTTGGCAACCGCTGGAATAGATTCTAATTCTTTTGGTTCCACTACCGAGGTTACAATGAAATAGCGAAAGAACTGCCACATAGCCGCAGGCATCGGAACTTGTTCTTTCCTCGCCACCTCAAATGGAACTCCGATCATTTTACCCGATTCATAGCCTCGTAGAATGCACCGAGTAGCTTTAGGTAAGACATCGACATTCTCAATTTCAATCGAAATACTAACCGGGGATTCCAGCTTCTTGCCGTTTACGGTGTCCACAAGTAAAGTTCTGACTCCGACCTTCTTGCCCTTCTCAGCCCGAACGCCTATGCCCTCAATTGTGAGATATGTCCCTAACGGGTATCCCAGCTTCCCCATAGGAATATCTCCCGTTGATAAAGTCTGTGCAAATACCGAAGGGACGAGAAAAAGCCATATTAATACGGCAAGGAAAGTTTTATTCGAGGCTGCTATCATTCGACCCATCCTTTCGACATAAATTTTATTCATCAGATGCCGGTTTTTATCTCAAAAATCCGATAGGATATTTTATCGCTTTTGCCATTTCTATGGAAGACAGCTATTTCTTTCTCACTTGAAAGCCACAAGGGTGGCCAGCCCCATTCTGTCGAGAAAGGCAAGTCAATAGTCGAGATCAATTCACCGTTCGATTTCCATATATATAATTTTTCTTTGACAAAATAATGATCTACGATCCCGGCAATAAAGCTACCGGATGGAGACCATGTTAAAACTCTGCCGGAGGGTCGGTCATTTTTAGATTCTCCCTTCTTGAATTCTATTTTATAGGTTTTTGAATCATTAATAAGTTGGATTATCAAATAATAGTTTTCCTTATTATCATCGTCCCCGAAAAAAGCATATCGAGAACCATCAGGAGAAAAACGGGAACTTTTACCATGCAAGTCGGCAAAAAGGTATTTTTTGGTTTTATCGGTCAAGTCGTGAAAATCAATGCCGCGAGGTACATAGGGACAGGAAATAAACTTTGTTTCATCAGGATGCATGCCTGAGATTTCATCGGCATAACCGCTCCCGGTTCCTTTATATAAACGAAGCTCTTTGGTCCTTATATTCCAGACGCCGGTATTGTATGTCCTTTTTCCGGTTGTATCATCGAGAAAGTTGCAGGCAATCCTTTCAGAATCCAGAGGATATGCGCCTAATAGAATGCCTGTCTTTTTTTCATCGGGAGTTAACCTTAAGATTTCTTTTTCTGTCTCAAAGTCCACCAATGATAAACCAATGGGCTTGTCCCATAAAGGGAAAGCACGGGAAAGAGTAGGTGTCTTTTTTTGGATAATGTCAATCTTGACAATTCTCCCATTTTCAAGAAGCATGAAGTTTATTGTCTTGGCATCCGCGAATAAAATAGTCGGAAAAAACAGCAGAACAATGACAAAAATTGATGATATTGATCGAGTCCGCCTTTTATCGGTTAGGTTGGGTGACTCGTTATGGTTTCGTTCTTTCATTTTTTTCTTTTCATGCTTTAATTGAACCATCCGCCAATTATGACGCCTGCAAATAATTCCACTCGCAACGTACTCTAAATTATAGCACGGGCAGCTTAAGGACACTGCCTTTGCCCGAAAAAACGAGAACTCAATAAAAAGGGCGGGGCCTATGCCCCGCCCTTACACGCGCGTCAGTAGTTCTTATTTTCCGCTCATATCATGAGGGACAGAAACAGCGGTCGAGGCAATCGTCTCGTTCCCGGCTATGTCTGTCGCCCTGTATGTTATCGTATATAGCCTTCCGCTGCCTGTTCCTGATCTCTCTGCACGAAGTAAGATCGATCCATCAGGATTTATCACAATATCATTTGCCGTGTCTCCGTCGCCGAGTCCATTGTCAGGCTCGTTGCTGGTAACGGATATAAGCACAACTTTTGTTTTTTCAGTGCATGCATCGCTTACACTGACCAAAGGCG
>SCSY01000059.1 GCA_004298625.1 Nitrospirota bacterium
CCCCCTCGATTTTCCTGACGATAACAGAGCCCAGCCCCTGAATTGCATAAGCCCCTGCCTTGTCGAGAGGTTCTTTTGTTCCGACGTATGCATCTATCTCTTTTGCGGTAAGTTTTTTGAGATAGACCTTTGTCTCTACCGATCTTGAGATTGTTTTATTGCTGCCTGTATCTATAATAGTAAAGCCCGTAATCACTGAGTGTGCCTTGCCGCTCAGCGCACGAAGCATTTTTTTTGCCTCAGCCGCAGAGCGAGGTTTGCCGAGAAATCTGTTTTTAAAAACAATAAATGTGTCTGCTGCAATGATAATCGCATCTTTATATTTTCCGGCAACTCTCCTGGCCTTTTCTTTAGACAGAAACCGAGCGAGTTTATGAGGTTTTAATTTCAGGTTCAGGTTTTCTTCATAGTTGCCTGCATCAACCTTAAATTTCAGGCGCGTTAGCTTTAACAGCTCTTTTCTTCTTGGCGACGCCGAGGATAGAATTATTGTCTTATGCATACTGCCCCGCAGCATAACCCGAGGCCCAGGCCCAATGAAGGTTATATCCTCCCAGTTGCCCGGTTACATCAATAACCTCGCCTATAAAATATAAACCCGCAACCTTTTTCGCTTCCATTGTCTTAGATGATAATTCACCCGTGTCAATTCCGCCGAGAGTAACCTCTGCCTTTTTATATCCTTCGGTCTCTTTCGGTTTAATCTCCCAGTTATGCAGCTTATGAGCAATGCCTTTAAGTTCCTTCTCCGTATAGCTACAGATTGGTTTTGCCTGAATATATAAATCGCACCATCTCTGAGCGAACCGCTTAGGCAGATATCGGGATAAAAAGTTTTTTATCTCCATTTTGCTCTCCCGCTTTGATAAAAATAATTCATATACATTCATTGCCGGTAATAAGTTGATGTTAATAGCGTCACCCTGATTCCAGTAAGACGAGATTTGTAGTATAGCAGGGCCGCTGAGTCCTCGATGAGTGAAGAGGATATCTCCGAGGAATTCTTTATTGTTACAACTGACGGATGCGTTAATGGAAATTCCGCTCAATTCTGCGAAAGTGCTAATATCTTTTTGACTAAATGTTAGGGGGACCAACGCGGGTTTTACCGGCGTGACCCTGATGCCGAACTTTTTGGCTATGCCGTGGCCGAAACCTGTGGTCCCAAGTTCAGGATAGGACAGTCCGCCTGTTGCAATAACAAGGGATTTTGATTGGAACTCGCCGAGGTTTGTCGAAATAATAAAGTAATCTTCTTTTCTTATCTCTGAAATATGGCAGTTTAAGCGTATCTCGATGCCGGATTTCTTAGATTCATTAAGAAGCATGTTAACAATCTCTGCGGAGCTTTCATTGCAGAATATCTGGCCAAGTTCTTTTTCATGGTATTTGACGCCATGTTTTTCAAGCATGGCAATAAAATCATGAGGTGCAAAGCGGCTTAAAGCCGATTTGCAGAAGTGGGGGTTATGGGAAAGGTATTTGTCGGAAGTAACATTGATATTTGTAAAATTGCAATGCCCGCCTCCGGAGATGCGTATTTTCTTGCCTATCTTTTCCGCATGTTCCAGAACTGCCACCGAGCGGTTGCGTTTCTCTGATTCAATGGCGCACATTAAGCCTGCCGCCCCTGCCCCGATGATAACGACATCCTTTTCCATTCAGCCTTTATTATAAAGGGTTTGGAATATCATTGTTATGGGCGAAAAAGCAGGCTATAATTAAAAGATGACAACAAAGGATTTTTTGAAAAAAAGCAAAGGCCAAAAAACATTCCTCGAACATGAAGTAAAAGGACTTCTGAAAGATATGGGGCTTTCTGTTCCGGCAGGGGTATTTTTACCTAAAAATACACAGCTCTCAGCTCTCAGCTCTCAGCTCTCGGCTCTTGCATATCCATTAGTCGTAAAAGTATCTTCCTCAAAAATAACCTCAAAGACAGATGTAAAAGGCATAAGGCTCAGGATAGGCAATGAGAATGAATTAAAAGATGCTATAGCGGAACTACTCATGATTAAGGACGCGGAAGGCGTGCTCGCTGAAGAGATGGCTCCTGACGGGCTTGAGGTGATTATCGGAGGGATAATAGATAAACAGTTCGGGCCTGTTGTGATGTTTGGGCTTGGAGGAGTTTTTGTTGAGTTATACAAGGATGTCGCGTTTGCCCTTGCGCCGATGAAGGAGAAAGACGCGCTCTGGCTTATCGAGCAGATAAAGGGATATAAATTGATTGAAGGCTATCGCGGGAAACCTGCTGTTGATAAAGACGCGCTCATAAAAGCGCTTCTCGCCGTATCAGAGATAATAGCATCTGGAGATGTCGAGGAGATAGATTTAAACCCTGTTTCGCTTTATCCTCACGGCGCAATGGTTCTTGATGCGAAGATGGAGCTAAAACTACGTGTTAGTGGTTAGTGTCAGTGTGAGTAACTTCATTTCATAACTGACACCATCCACTTGCACTTACTTTAACGCTTCTGCCACCCTTCCAACCATTTTTTCAGAGGGCTTTAGCGTCTTTGCTCCTTCAGTCCATTTTGCGGGGCATGCCTCTTCTGTATGCGCTGAGAGGTATTTATTAGCCTGCACCTTGCGAAGAAGTTCTTCAGAGTTCCTCCCTACATTATAAAAATTCACCTCCGATGCAAGGAGCTTTCCTTCCGGGTTTATGATAAACGTGCCTCTCAGGGCATGGCCTGTCTCCTCGTCATAAACGCCGAATAATTTTGAAAGTTTTGCTGTGCGGTCTGCTCCCATCGGGAACTTTACTTTTTCGAGCAGCTTTTCTTCCCTCTGCCATGCAAGATGAACGTATTTTGTATCTGTGCTTATTGTGATGACCTCTGCATTTGCCTTTTTAAGATTTTCATACTGATCTGCCAGATCAGCAAATTCGGTTGCTCAGACGAACGTGAAATCAGCAGGATAGAAAAAGAGGATGGTCCACTTGCCATCTTTTTTAAGAGCCTCAAGACTTTTTTCTCCAAAGAAATTTTCCGACGGGTCATAAGTTTCCAGTTTAAAATCAGGGACCGTCTGCCCAACCCTCAATCCGCAGCATGATTCGCACATAACGCACCTCCTAAAATGTATTAATTAGATTTTAGCTGAAAATTTTTTTTTGTAAAGAGGAAGATTAATGGTGCCGAAGGCGGGACTCGAACCCGCATGGGTTACCCCACACGCCCCTCAAACGTGCGTGTCTACCAAGTTCCACCACTTCGGCATTCTCATATAGTATTACAAAAATCAATCTCATTTCAAGGACTTTACCGAATTGTGCGGTTAAAGTAAGGTAATGTGATCAGCCTTAAACCTCGAATGCATCCATAATGTGTTCTATTTCTTTTTTGTCTTCGCTGATATGTATGCTCAGGACGTCAAACCTTACGGCAAGGTCCTTTTTTCTTTGCTTCATGTAAAAGAGGGCAAGATTTTTGAGCTTGTGCTGCTTTCTGGAGCCGACTGCTTCAAACGGATAACCGAAAGAATTATTCGACCGTGTCTTAACTTCAACAAAGACGATTGTGTCTTTATCCTCCGCAATAATATCAACCTCGCCTATCGGGGTTTTATAATTTCTTGATATTATCTTATATCCCTTTTTCTTTAAAAATTCTGCGGCAAGGTCTTCACCCTTACTGCCGATGAGTTTCATCCGCCTCAAGTCTCCTCAGAAGCTTTGGAATTCCCTCAATGTCCTTTATATCTTTCTGACAGAGGATTTTTATGAGTTCCCTGAATGCCGAAAATTCTTCCCACTGTCCGTTTAAATGCTTGCAAAGTGTTTTGTTGAGGTCTTCTCCTTTTTCATCCCAGTCAAGGAGTATTATCACCCGGTGGAATCTCTCGGAAATATCCTCGCAAAAATCGTAAATGCCCTGCCCGCCGTGAAGCGTGATTATCTCGCCGTCAAGTCCAAGTTCCCTCAGCGCAGTTGCATCCCTTTTGCCCTCTACAATAACAGGAATGCTTTTGTTCCTTTCGCAGAGGGTCTCAAAGACCTCCCGCAATCTTGACGCCCTTTCCATATTGTCGGACAGATGACTGTTTCTCTGGATATTTATCATTATAGTTCTATTTTAACCCTATAACAGGCATAGCGCCTCTCTTATATCTTTTTCTTTAAAGCCGATTATAACCTTGTCCCCGATTATAATCGTAGGGAACGTGCAATCCGTATTAAGTTTTCTGACTTCTTCGAGGGCAGCGCTCTGCCGCTCTCCGGACAGCAAATCCACGTCTGTAAATTCATATTTCACTGCGAATTTGTCCAGGAATATTTTAATGGCAGTGCAGTGGCTGCAGGTGCTGAGCGTATACATTTTGACGGATATCTCCATAAAGAGGGGTAAGACTTATATTATTCCGGCTGCCTAAATGGATTGGTACTGAGAATACGGTTGAGCTTTAAAGGGCTTCCTTCAAACACAAAGATTGCGGTGCCCCGTTCTTCTGTTGTCTGTCCGCTCACAACCCACGTCCCGCTCCATGCTATTTTCAGAGAAACAGCGGACTTATCCAATTCAACCCATTTGTGCGAAAAGGTTAACTCTGCTTTATCAAAGTTCTTTATTGCCCCGAGAATTTCCCTGTAGCCTTCTTTTGTTGTGTTGCTCTCAATGGCAGAGAGGTCTTTTTTCAAGTAGGCGTCCTTGACTGCCTCTGCAACGGCAAATGCCTCTTTGGCTGTTTTTGACTCGTCTGTCTCCTGCTTTACATCTTTTGAGCTGCAGGAAATAAGGACAAATAATGCAATTAACAGAAGCGCTATTTTTTTCATATATCCTCTCATTGTCGAAACTATCGTTTAAAAGACATGGATTTTTCCATCGCTTTTTTGATGTTGTCTCTTAACTCCTGATCCGGCACCGGAGATATTGTCCCGTCTATATAAGAGTGTTCATCTGCCGTAAGCCGGCGTATTTTGGGAATCGCCTGCTCCTCTCTTTTTTCCGGCAGAACTCTCCCCATTTTAAATCTGACGGTCTTTATTCCAAAGCCGTTGAGTTTTTTGATGATGGTATCTTTGTAAAAATTAAGCTGTTGCAGCCATACAGGCGAATCCACATTAATGAGCAATTCACCTTCCCTCAGGCTTGCAGGGGACATATGAAGTGAGACCGGTTTTTCGAATATGGCAGCCCACTCTTTTTTTATACGCCCTGCTCTTACGGAATCTTCCAAGCCGAGGTTTTTTATCAAAGGCGACAGAAGAGAATCAGCTCTTTTCACTCTAAACGGCCTTCTTAACCTTGCCCGAGCGCAGGCATCTGGTGCAGATGTATTCTCTCTTTACGCTGCTGCCTGAAATTATCTTAGTCCTCTGCAGGTTCGGCAGCACCTGCCGCTTTGTTTTATTATTAGCGTGGCTGACATTGTTGGCCACTGTCCTTGCTTTTCCGCATACGAAACAACTTGCCAAAATCTTTTCCTCCTTTCATTAGGTTATAAGTGAACGCGCATTAAAATTGCTTTAAAAAGGTTTTTTATGATAACATTTTAAGATTAATGTTACAAGGCATGCCCTGTCACAGGCAGGGACTTATTCCTCAAAGAAGGGTTTAAAGACAGATATATGACCAAATTAAGAGTTCATGAACTTGCCAAAAAACTGGGCGTTGACAATAAAGAGATGCTCAATGCGCTTGCAGAGCTTGGGATTAAAGGCAAAAAACACTCCTCGGCGGTAGAGCCTGAGATTGCAGAGAAAGCAGAAAAGCTTTTAAAGAAAAAACCTGCGCCTGCTGCTAAAGCTAAAAAGGCAGAGGCAAAGCCTGAAAAAAAGAAGGTCG
>SCSY01000060.1 GCA_004298625.1 Nitrospirota bacterium
ATAAGCCCTGATTTAATTTTAAGAAGATTGCAGATTGCAAGATGCTCCCTGCTCTGAGGCATTATCCCTTCATCAGCGGCAATTACAAAAAGGACAATATCTATGCCGCCCGCTCCGGCAAGCATATTCCTCACGAGCCTTTCATGTCCCGGGACATCAACTATGCCGACTGTAAGCCCGTCAGGATACACAAGGTCTGCAAACCCAAGGTCAATAGTGATGCCGCGCTCTTTTTCTTCTTTCAGCCTGTCGGGGTCTATGCCTGTTAAAGCCTTAACAAGGCTGCTTTTGCCGTGGTCAATGTGTCCTGCGGTTCCAAGGATTACGTAATGCATACTCAGAAAATTATAAACGAAATCGTTAGTGTTTTGTAATTAATGTCTATTTACTAAAGACAGGACATAATGTTCGAGAGACAGGGGATGGTGTTCGAGCGGTTTTATTTTGCCGATAGTCATACAGTAATTAATATTGAAGACAAGGAGGCAAAATACCTCGGAGGCCAGAACGGACGAGAATGAGCGAGAATACTGTCCCCTGTCTGATTCTCTTGCTAAAGTTATTCAGGGGCGACTATTTGACAAATAAAAAGTTAGCAAATAAAATAAACCATAAATTCACGCCGAAAAGGATAAAGAAATGACTTTAAAAGAACTTTACAGCAAGGCAATATCAACAGGCATCGAAAATGACCCCCGCGGCAAAGAGGCGGTATTAAGAGAACTCGAATCAAGAAAAAAAGAGTTTGAAAAACTCAAGGATGATGAAAAAGAATTTTTTGACAGCGAGACATTGAATAATCCATATTCGGACTCAAGGATATTAAACGGAACAGGCGATGAGAAGATAAAGTCCGCGCTTGTCGGCATAGATATAGAGGTCGGGGAGGCGCTGCTTGCCGAAACCCTAAAGACGAGAGGCAAGGGAGTAGACCTCCTGTTGTCTCATCATCCCGAGGGAAGGGCATATGCAAATCTTTATTCCGTGATGCAGATGCAGTCCGATATACTTCATAGGTTCGGCGTGCCGATAAATATTGCAGAAGACCTGATGGAAGGCAGGATAAAAGAAGTCGAAAGAAGGCTTATGCCTGCCAACCACACAAGGGCAGTTGATGCAGCAGGGCTTCTCGGCATTCCGTTTATGTGCCTTCATACGCCTGCGGATAATATGGTCGCCTCATATCTTCAAAAGATTTTTGATGAGAATAAGCCCTATAAGCTTTCGGATGTCCTCGATATGCTGAAAAACATCCCCGAATATAAGACAGCGGGTTTTAACGGCGCCGGGCCAAAGATACTTATCGGTTCCAAGAACCGAAAGGCCGGCAAGATATTTGTTGACATGACAGGCGGCACAGAGGGTTCAAAGGAGATATTCAGCAGCCTTACGGCAAGCGGGGTTAACACGATTGTCGGGATGCACCTTGGAGAAGAGCACAGGAAAGAGGCGGAGAAAAATCATCTCAATGTTGTTATCGCAGGGCATATATCGAGCGATAACCTGGGGCTGAATCTGCTTCTCGATGAGCTTTCAAAAAATAATTCTCTTGAGATACTTGAGTGTTCAGGATTCAAACGGGTCAGTAGGCTAAAATAGGGCCTGTTTATTGGAAGACGCGAGAAATTATAAAAGATTCTTTAATGAACTTACCGGCGAATAAAAACCGCTTGCAATCATATGATTTAATATCATATCTGCCTCCTGGCTGCTTATAACTTTCTTTTTAACTGCCTTTATAATAATGCCTATCGTGCCTGTCAGTTTCACGGCGAGCAAGTCCGCCTCTCTCCTTGCAGCCCTGTCATCACAGGCAAATATATAACCCCTTGTTTTTGCAATAGCAATGCTGGATGCCTCGCCGAAACCGAGAGATATAGAAAGCGTCTCGAACAAAGTCTTTTCTTGTTCGCCTTTTAATGCTGCCTCCTTAATCCAACCCTCTTTTAAGGCTTCATTAACTGTAGCAAGTCTGCCATGGCCGATGAGTATTCCCCTCAGATTTTCAGCTGCCACAAAATTAGTTAGGTACGAAGAATTTGTATAAAGTTTTTTGATGATATGCAAGGAATCTGAAAGAGCGAAATTGCTCAGCACACAGCAATCGAATATAATCTCAGGCATTCACTGCATCCTGCAGAACCTCAGACTGTTTTTGCAGCATTATGCGTATGCCGTGCTTCTTCAAATAGAGGCGTGCGCTCACAACATCTAAGCCGAGGACTTCTGACAGTTTGCCGAGGCTTATAAGCCCCTCTTTGTATGCTTCAAGGGCAACCGATTTTCTGTGCTCAAGGGCATCTTTCCCATAAGTCACATCAAGCGCTTCCCTTACAAGCCCGCCGAGGGTGCCCTCTCCCCTCTTCGCATATAACTTAAGCTTCCTGTGCTGCTCATCAGTAAGCATTATGTTGGTCCTTTTCATCCTTGCCTCCATATGTGTAACTATATGTGTAATGTTACCACTGTCAAACATGGGACGTCAAGAAAGATAACGGCAGCGTCGGGGGTGAGAGGGGTCTGAGGAGGGGTATATTTCTGAAAAAATCAGGAAGTGGAGCTATGTTTCTTCTCCCGGGTTTAAATGGGTGCGCAGGCTTAAATAGTATCTTTCACATAAAGCCGTATTTTGTCGTTAGGACTTCTCAGGATTTTTATTATATTCTTTAAGTTTTTCGTAAACAAATTTTGCTATCTTTTGGTCAATGTCTTTTCCGGCTTCAAGAAATTTGGCAGCAATATTTTCCCTGTCAAAATATCCATCGGCTATAAAAATGGGAGACATTTTGTAGCGTCCCAATACGCCTTCACCGTCATCAACTTTGAGATGGGAATAGCCGGACTGCTGATTCCAGACATATGCGTGTTCATTTTTATTTTTGTCGTAGCAAAGCTCAAAACGCAAAATATCTCCGCTTTGGTTTTGCCATAGGATGAGGTCAAAATAATCGTCCGAGAACCATCGGCGCTGAACATCTTCTCTGGATTGTTTCACATGTTTGGTTTCAATTAACATAGATAGTTGTTTTTGTAACAGTATATTTTATACCGCTTCTGCATTTTGATGGATTATATAAAGGGGAAGGGGTAGTGTCAAGCGAAAAGTGCAGAAGTCAAAAGTTAGCAAGCGGGTAAGTGCGAAAGTTAGGAAGCTGCAAAAGTAGTTTTCCAAAAACAAGACTTCAGGAAGGAAGAGAGGTTTATAGCTGTAGCAAAATTGTAGCGGAAAGCATTCGATTTCAAGTATAATTCTTATTATGATAGAAAGGAGGGGTTATGTCTGTTAAAGAGGTAATTAAAAAAGAAATTGATAGGCTGCCTGAAGATATTCTTGCAGAGGTTTTTGACTTCATTCAGTTCTTAGAATCAAAAAAGGAAAAGACTCTTCTTACAAAAGCCTCTCAGAAACTATCAGAATCCTCATTTAAAAAGGTCTGGGACAACGACGAGGACGCTGTTTATGACAGCTTATGAAAAAGGGGATGTTATCCTTGTTCCCTTTCCTTTTAGTAATCAAAGTGCCATCAAGAAACGCCCTGCAATAGTTATAAGTTCAAATGCCTATAACAGAATATCGGCTGATATTGTTATTATGGCTGTTACGAGTCAGATAGAAAAAACTATTGGGGTTGGGGAATGTCTCATAAAAGATTGGCAGAATGCCGGCTTATTAAAATCCTCTGCTATAAAACCTGCTATATCGACCATTGAGAAGACACTTATTTTAAAGAAGATGGGAAGTCTCTCACGTGGCGACTTTATTTCAATGGAGAATGCTTTAAAAGAGATTTTAGATCTGAAATAACAAATCTTTTTTCATCCTCTTGCAGGGTAATCCAAATCGCTCGTTTTAAGGTAAAATAGGCATTATGAAATCCGACAGGCTACTTGAGGACATAAAATCACGGCTTGATATAATCGAGGTAATTTCAGACTACGTAGAACTCAAAAAGTCCGGCCAGAATTATAAGGCAAACTGCCCTTTCCATTCAGAAAAAAGCCCGTCATTTATGGTAAGCCCGAGCAAGCAGATATTCCATTGCTTCGGATGCGGGGCAGGCGGGGATATCTTTGGTTTTGTGATGAAGTACGAGAACCTTACTTTTCAGGAAACAATTAAGATGTTTGCAAAAAAGGCCGGCATAAAACTTTCGGAATACAGGTTTGAGGCTGATGCGTCTGAAAAAAAAGAAAAGCTTTATGCGATTCAGAAAGACGCGCTTAATGTCTTTGTGGAGAATCTCAAAAAATCAAAAACAGCCGGTTCTTACCTTGCCGGAAGAGGCATAACAGGAGAGATGATCGAGGCTTTTTCTCTCGGGTATGCGGATAAAGAGTGGAAAAGCATCTATGAACATCTTAGGGCAAAGGGGTTTGATGAGCCCCTGATTGTCCAGTCAGGACTTGTTTTCAGCGGAGAAAAAGGGCTGTATGATATGTTCAGGAACCGGCTCATATTTCCCATATTTAATGTTCAGGGCGATGCCGTGGCTTTTGGCGGAAGGGCCATAGATGATTCAATGCCGAAGTATCTGAACTCGTCGGAGACGCCGTTATTTAAAAAAGGCGAGACCCTTTATGCCCTGAATGCGGCAAAGGACGAGATAAGGAAAAAAGACTATGTAATGGTTGCTGAAGGGTATCTGGATGTTATCATGTGCCATCAGCATGGTTTTAAGAATGTAATTGCACCCCTCGGCACGGCATTGACAGCAGGCCATTTACATAAACTCGGGAGGTTCACAAAAAAGGTCCTTCTTGTCTTTGACGGCGATGCTGCGGGCATTTCTGCCGCAAAAAGGTCCATAGCCCTTCTTTATGAGCATGGCTTTAAGAGCAAGGTGCTGCTGCTGCCGGAGGGGGACGACCCTGACAGTTTTCTCAGAAAAAACGGGAGCAAGGCATTTCAGGGGAGACTTTCAAAGTCCAGGACCATGGTTGATTTTATCCTCGGCCTGAAAGGGGATAAGACCGATAACGTCAGGGCGGCTGTCGGGATAGTATCCAGCACAAAGGATTTAATCCTCAGGGAAGAACTTTTTAAGGAACTCTCGGAAAAATCCGGCATAAGGGAGTCTGTCTTAAGGGGTGAATCCAGGGGCTATGGAAAGGACCTCCGCCACAGCGGCATAGCTCCTGCCGCAAAGGCTGCGCTACTGCCGTATAACGAGGAAATTTTGCTTTTAAGCGCTATAGTTGCATTCCCGGACAGGGCACCCTATATACTCGACAATCTTGATGTAGAGGGCATTCATAATCCTGTAATTAAAAAAATTTTTCAAGAAATTAAACCTTCAGCCGATAAAGTAAGCATGACCGCAATGCTTGGCGTTTTAGGGGAAGAAGAAAGGGCGCTCGTTACGAGGCTTTCGCTTAACCCTGGATTTGATGTTGAACATGTGGATAAGAACATCATGGATTGCCTCAGAAAGATTGCCTCTTATGAACTTGAGGAAAAAATAAAAGAGGCAAAAAAACAGGGTGACCTGAGGCGGCTAAGCGGCTTGCTGGCAGAAAAACAAAAAATAATAAAATCTGTCTGATGCTGAAAGGAGACAAATTATGATGGAACAACCTGCTTATTTTGGGATGAGTGAAGAGAGGGAGGGAATTGTCCTGCTGAAGGATGAATTGGAAGAAGAATTCATCGAAGAAACAGCAAAAAAAACAGCATTTGCCGACCTGGAATACGACCCCATAAAGATTTATCTCAAGGAGATGAGCGGGGTCTCTCTTCTCACAAAACAAGGAGAGGTTGAGATAGCAAAAAGGATTGAAAGCGGCAGGAGAAAGGTAGCGGAGATTGTTTTTTCACTTCCTTTTGCGGTTAAAAAGCTTATTGCGCTTGGAGAACTTATCGAAAAAGGCGAGGCTCCCTTAGGGGAGATAACACAGAATGGCGATGAAACTTTTGACGAAGATATCTTTGCTGAAAGGAAGAGATTTTCCGATATAGCAGCAGAAATAAACAAACTGTATGAGAAGAGGAAGGTTTATCTCAAGAAGCTTGCTGCAAAAGGCAGCGCGGCCGACAAGAAGGCGTCGCGGATGCTTGAGGATAATATGACCCAGATGCTCAATAAAATAAATCAACTGAAGTTGAAAGAGGATTCAGTGATTGCCTTCTCCGAGGAGCTTAAAAAAACAATGCTGAGAATTGATGAGCTTGATAAACAGATGGCATTTCTTAAAAAGAGGCTTAAGCAGAAAGGGCTTAAGGTCGGGATGCCGGAAAATAAAATCAGCAGAAAAATCAGCAATGCCCAAAGGGATAATATAAGCATGCTCCTTAACGCCTATAAAAAATGCAGGAAAGAGATGGCGGACAATGAGGCTGCGGTCGGCATTAAAGCAGGAGAAATGAAAAATACGCTTCAATTTCTCATTGAAAGGGAGCGGGAGGTTCTTGAGGCAAAAGGGGCGCTTATAGAAGCCAACCTCCGTCTTGTTATAAGCATAGCAAAGAAATATATGGGGAAGGGTCTCAGTTTTTCCGACCTTATTCAGGAAGGCAACATAGGGTTAATGAGGGCCTGCGATAAGTTTGAATATGAGAGGGGTTATAAATTCAGCACTTATGCGACCTGGTGGATAAGGCAGGCTATTACGAGGGCCCTGGCAGACCAGTCCCGGACTATAAGAATCCCTGTGCACATGGTAGAGACGATGAACCGTATAACGAAGACAACGAGGGAGCTTGTGCAGGAACTTGGAAGAGAGCCGGTTCCGGAAGAGATCGCATATAAAGTCGGCCTGCCGATAGAAAAAGTCAGAGGGATATTGAAAATTTCAAGGGAGCCCATATCTCTGGAGACTCCTATAGGAGATGAAGATGACAGCCATCTTAGCGACTTTATTGAGGATAAGGCTGTGCTTTCACCTCTGGACGCCGCGATACAGGATGATCTGAAAAATCAGATAGACAAGTCGCTTTGCACGCTTAACCCCAAGGAAGAGAAGATTTTAAGGAAGAGGTTTGGCATAGGAGAAGAGTCACCCCAGACCCTTGAAGAAGTCGGAAAGGAATTCGAGGTTACAAGGGAGAGGATAAGACAGATAGAGGTAGGGGCAATCCGAAAGTTAAGACACCCTTCAAAACACAAGTGGTTGAAGACTTTTATTCAAAGCACTTGACCAAAGCACACCGTAACCCTTACAATTAAAGGCTTTGAGGGCCCATAGCTCAGTTGGTAGAGCTACCGGCTCATAACCGGTTGGTCCCAGGTTCGAGTCCTGGTGGGCCCACCAACTTTCATTGGCGGAGGGTGCTTGCACGAGAATATAAAACTGCTTATCGAGCTTCAGGGAGTAGATTCCGTTATCATCCGGGATAAGAATATCATTGCTTCAATGCCTTCAAAGCTGCTTTCCGCGGATCAAGCCTTTAAAGAGATTCAAGCCCGCTATGACGCTGAAAAACAAAAATTAAACCTGCTTGAAAAAAAGAAAAAGGACAAAGAAAAAGAGACCGAGGAGATCAACGACAGGATAAAAAAAATAAAGGCCCGCGCATCCGAGATAAAGACAAACAAGGAATATCAGGCGCATCTCAAAGAGATAGAGGCCATAGAGAAGGAACGGTATGCGATAGAGGATGAGATACTGGCTGTCATGGAGGCGCTTGACGCGGCAGGCAAAGAATTAAAGTCAGAGGAGAGTAAGGTAAAGGCTGAAAAAGATAAGCTGGAGGCTTTTAAAAAAGAGGTTGAAAACGAGATAGCCGGAGCGGAAAAAGAATTGAGCGAAAAAAAGGCAAGGCGCGCAGACATCGCAGGCAAGGTAAACCCTGATATGTATAACGAGTATATGAAGGTACTCAAGGCGTGCGGCGGACTTGCGGTGGTAGAGGCAAAGGATGAGATATGCCAGGGCTGTAATATGAATATACCTCCCCAGATGTTTGTAGAGATAAAGAAAAACGAAGAGATAAATCAATGCCCTCAATGCAGAAGAATCCTCTACTGGAAAGAAGTGAACGAATGAAAGTCGGAAGCGGCCCGCAACGAGGCGCGGTTTTGTATTGCGACGGCGCTTCCAGCGGCAATCCCGGGAAATCAGGCATCGGAGCGGTGCTTACCTTCGGCGACAAGACTTACGAGATTTCAGAAAATATCGGCATAGCTACAAATAATATCGCTGAGTATACGGCCTTGATAAAAGGGCTCTCCAGGGCAAAAACTTTAAAGGTCGAAAAACTCAGTATCTTTCTTGATTCGGAACTTGTTGTAAGGCAGGTTGAAGGGATATATAAAGTAAAGAACGAAAAATTAAAAGAACTGTATCAGGACGTAGTTGCTCACCTCAGATTTTTTAAAGATTACAGTATCGAACACATCCCGAGGGAACTGAATAAAAAAGCAGACGCCCTTGCAAGAAAGGCCGTAAAAACCGCCGGTTGAATTATTTCTTTGGTTTATTTTATAATTAGCAAAAGTTATGGGAATGGAAGACCACAAATTAAAGGTTTTTTGCACGGTTGCCGAGACCAGGAGTTTTTCCAAGGCATCCGAGATAATACATCTCACCCAACCGGCAGTCAGTCTCCTGATACAGGCCATAGAGGAGATATACGAAACAAAACTTTTTGACAGGGCCAGCAATACGGTAACGCTTACGCCTGCCGGAGAGCTGCTCTATAAATACGCCAAGGAAATCCTCAACCTCTATGCTGCCGCCGAGAAAAATATCGGCGAGATAACGGGTTTTGTGAAGGGCAGCATAAGCCTCGGCGCAAGCTCAACCATAGGTAATTATCTCCTGCCCGGGGTTATAGCAGATTTCAGGAAGACCCATCCGAAGATAAGGGTTCATATGCTTGTCGGCAACACAAAGAGAGTCGTGGAGCTTTTGAATTCAGGCAATATTGACATAGGCCTTGTAGAAGGAGATGTGGCAAGGCAGAAGATGGTTGTAGAAAAACTTATTGCCGATGAACTGGTACTGATTGTCTCGCCTTTGCATCCATGGGCAAAAAAGAAGAGCATATCTGTTGTGGAGATCACAAAGGAGCCGTTTATCTTTCGTGAAGAAGGTTCCGGCACAAGGCAGGTAATAGAGAAATACCTCGGCAAATACAAGATAACGCCGCAGGATATGATGATCTCCCTGGTCCTGGGCAGCACAGAGGCCATAAAGGAATCGGTCGAGAGCACAATGGGGATTGCGATTGTGTCAAGGTGGGCTATAAGAAAAGAGATGAGACACGGAACCCTTAAACCCTTGAGCTTTAAAGAGGAGAAGATGCTCAGGGAGTTTTCTCTGATCTTTCAGAAGAATGCCATCTCATCCCATGCAGTAGATGAGTTCCTTTCATACCTTAAGTCCTATCCTTTTGAGAGGCTGCTCTCGCTGGCTGAATAGACGCGATAATCTATTTCAGAAAATATTCTGTCTGTATCTTCAATCTCTGATAACCATTTCCCGTCTATATTGCCTGATTTTACCGCAGTGTATAAGTTGTTGAATCTGTCGGTATGCTCAGTGATTCTTTTTACGGCATATTCGGATGCCGCCCCTGTTTTCATTATGAAGGCCCAGTCGCTATGCTGCAGCAAAAGGACTTCTCTTACAGCCTGATTCAGTGCCCTTCGCAGAAGGCCTTCGGCGTGCGGGAACATATCGGAAAGCTCAGTCATCCTTTCGACTGCCTTGTGCAGGTGCCTGTAAACCCAGTTATTGGAGCTATTAAGCCAGACCTCGCTGTAGCCTCTTTGCCCCCAGCTTGACATGGAAGGCGCGATGCGCTGAAATCCGGAATTTTTATTAAGGTATTGCGAAGCGGTGATTGTTCTGAACGGGTTCCTGTCCGCAATTTTTCTCAGGAGAAAATTAAGCCAGTCCGGCCCTTCAAACCACCAGTGCCCGAAGAGCTCTGCATCATACGGAGCTGTTATCACAGGGTTAAAATCCGAGACCCTGGTCAAAAGCTCTATTTGACGCTCCCGGTTCATTATAAAGTTTTCAGCATGTTCTTCTGCCCTGGCCATTGCCTTTTCTCTGATGTAAGGCAGCTTGCAATCTGTTTTGCCTGTTATCCTGTAGTATTTTATTCCCGTATATGTCCTTATGCCGTCAGGGTGTGTATAAGGCCTGATATAATCCACCGGCAAATCAAACCCTGCGTCCCTGTAAAAATCCCTGTAAGCGAAATCTCCGGGGTATCCTTCTATCGAGCTCCAGACCTGTTTTGAAGACTCAATATCCCTGCCGAAAGCAATAACCTCCGAAGGGCAAGATACAGGCCTGTATACCCTGTATTTCGGCTTGGGGTTTCCATTCAGTATTCCATGGGTCTCCATAAAAAAGAATTTTATGCCAGAGTCTTTCAATATCCTGTCCAAGTCCGGGTAATAGCCGCATTCGGGCAGCCATATTCCTTCAGGCGGTTTGCCGAAATTTTTTGTATGGCTTGCTGCGGCAACCTTTATCTGCGCCCTTACAGCCTGAGGGTATATGCTGAGAGTCGGCAGATAGGCATGAGTTGCAGCAGTGGTTATAAGCTCGACCTTTCCAGTGTCCTGCAATCTTCTGAAGACAGAGGTCAGGTCTTTTTTATAGCATTCTTCATAGAGGAATTTAATCCTTCTGAAGCGCTCATTATACATCCTTGCCGGTTTTTCAAAGGACCGGTCTCCTCTGGTTCGCACTATTTCTTTTTCCGAGAGCTCGATAAGGTTGTTCATATACCTGAGGCACCTGTCTCTGAGCAGGGGGTCATTGAACATCTCAACCAATGTCGGGCTGAGAGATAATGTAATATTGAATTCAACATTGTCATTCAAAAGGCCGTCAAAGACATCGAGCAAGGGGATGTAGCTTTCGGTTATAGCCTCATAAAGCCAGTTTTCTTCGAGAAAATAATCGTGTTCAGGATGCCTGATATAAGGCAGATGAGCGTGGAGGATGAGATTGAGATAACCCTTGTTCATAGATTAAAATAATACACGATTAGGAATTAAGGATACAACTATTTAGAAATATTTTTTCTTTTCCTGATGCCAGCAACCGCGCTGGCTCAGAGGTTAATTCACAGACCTATCGACAGTTTTAGGAAATTTTAACTGTTGAAGATATCTCCAGCCAGTCAGCAACTATAGAAAACTGAATTATTTGCGGAGTACGGGTAGACAGACGCAATCTTGCGTCTGTCAAAAAAAAACTACAGCACGCTGGCACTTCTGTGCTGATTAAAGTAGTCTGTCCTCTTTTTCGTGTTTATACAAATAACAGCGAATAACCACGAACATTAACGAATCTTGACAAATAAAGACGAATAAAATATAATTTTGGTCATGAGCGATAGCCTGATGACGGTTAAAGATGCTCTCGAACATCTCAAAATTGGACGAACAAAATTTTATTCTCTCATAGGCGAAGGAAAAATTCGCACTGTCAAAATCGGTAAGCGCACCCTGCTTGATCCATTAGACCTGAAACAATTTGTGGAGAAGCAAAAAACAAATTTCATTAAAGGAAAGAGAAGAAAATCTTAACTTATTGCTATGATTAAAAGTTCATTGCAACTTTTTGATTTTATCGATTCATATGGAAAACCAACACCTGGCTTGGTTCCAATACGCCTTGCTTATAAAACAAAAATATCTATTGACGAACAAGTAGCAGTTCGTGATGCTGCGACCTTTGAGCACATTGATTATATATACTTTCGACGTTTCTCAGACGGCCGTTCATCACAAATT
>SCSY01000061.1 GCA_004298625.1 Nitrospirota bacterium
GCGCGAAACATATATTAATAACCTCCGAAAATATTGCCCCGTTCATGTGATGCCGTACAAAGGGGATATTGAATTATACACAATTTATTAACCGCATGGGAAGCTTTATGCGCCAAGATTTTCGCAGGGACACCGGCTGCTATTCTACACTGTTGAAAACTAAGTATGGTGTCACCGGAATTTTACTTTTCGGGCTTTCTTGACATTATTCTTGTATGTGATAGGCTTAATTTAAGAGAAAATGTTTTTTACAACAGGGAGGGCATTATGAAAGACAATGCGACAAAGATTGGTGGAGCTTTTTTGCTGGGCGGGGTAATAGGAGTTGCTATTGCTCTTCTATATGCGCCCAGGTCAGGCAAAGAGACCAGGCAGGATATCTCAAAGACAGCGCGCCGCATAAAAAGTAATGCGGTTGATTTAATCGAGGAGACCATTGAGGATGTGCATGGGTTCGCTGATAATTTAAAGGAAAAGACCGGAGATGTTATTGAACAAGGGATGAATCTGTCAGACAAGGCCAAAAAAGATATTGTAACAGCGCTCGAGCACGGACAAAGAGTAATCGAAAAACAGAGGAAAAGGTTGACGCAGGCCCTCGGGCTTTAAGGCGCTCCCTGACTTTTATAAGGGTATAAAATTTAAAATCTTATAACCGATAACGGATGGACATTATAACAAAAGAGGCTTTGCCAGTGGGTCTGGATACAACAACCTCGTCACCCTCTGTCCTGCGTAACAATGCCTTCGCCATAGGCGAATCAATGCTGACAAAATTCTTTCCGTAATCACTTTCATCAGGGCCGACAATGCGATACTGCTGCACATTCCCGCCGGTATCCTCTATTTCAACCCATGCTCCAAAAAATACCTTTGAAGTATCATCAGGTATTCTGTCCACTACAACCAGTTCGCCCAATCTTTTTTTAAGAAAATGCATGCGGGCATCAATCTCCCTTAACTGCTTTTTACCGTAAATATACTCTGCGTTTTCAGAACGGTCGCCCATGGCAGCAGCTTCTGAAACTGCCCTGGTCACCTGCGGTCGTTTCACCTTCCAGAGATATGACAGTTCTTCTTGTAAGCGTTTCTGCCCTTCAGGCGTAATGTAAGGCGAAACACTTGTTTTCTTCGGCAATGGCTTTCTCATGCTAATCTCCCAAACAGATAGGTTAGTTTACAATACGTAAAAACAACGATTAAGCGCAACTATGTTCTCTGGATGTCTTCAAGTCCTGTGTGGTAAACTTAACAAATCAAATTTAATAAGAGGGAATATTGGAAATCTACAGTCTTGGTATTTCAGAGATAAAGAAGCTTCTCGATAAAAAAGAGGTCTCAGCCGGAGAGCTGCTTGCTTCAATATATAAAAGAATTGATTCTGTCGAAGACCGGGTAAAGGCATTTGTTACTCTATCGAGAGAAAAGGCTTACGAAATGGCTGAACTCTCCCAAAAGGCGATGGATACAGGAAAGACTTCAGCTCTCTCCGGCATCCCTATTGCCGTAAAAGACAACATGTGCACAAAAGGAATCCGCACAACATGCTCGTCAAAAATGCTTGCCGGTTTTATCCCTCCTTATGAAAGCACGGTAACATCAAGGCTCGGCGAACAAGGATATGTCCTTATCGGCAAGACAAACCTCGATGAATTTGCAATGGGCTCATCAACGGAAAATTCAGGATTTTTCACGACAAGAAACCCGTGGGACCTCGAAAAAATCCCGGGCGGCTCAAGCGGAGGCTCTGCCGCCGCAGTTGCCGCAGATGAATGCATCGCGGCGCTCGGTTCGGATACGGGAGGCTCTATAAGACAGCCCGCAGCATTATGCGGCGTGGTTGGATTGAAACCAACTTATGGACGGGTTTCACGCTATGGACTTGTTGCGTTTGCGTCATCACTGGATCAGATAGGCCCAATAACGAAAAATGTCAGAGATTCTGCGATATTCATGAATATCATATCAGGCAAAGACCCTTTTGATTCGACATCTGCGCCTCTGGCTATGCCTGACTTCACAAAAGTTTTAGGTATGGAGATCAAGGGATTAAAAATAGGGATTCCCAAAGAATATTTTATCGAGGGGATGGATAAAGAGATTGAAAAGTCTGTAAGGGATGCGATAAAGAAGCTCGAATCGCTCGGAGCAATACCGGTAGAGATCTCTTTGCCCCATACGGAATTTGCTGTAGCAACATACTATGTGCTCGCAACATCAGAGGCTTCGTCCAATCTTGCAAGATATGACGGCGTGAAATATGGGTTCAGGGCAGAGGGTAAAGATCTGATGGAAATGTATATGAATACAAGGGCTCAGGGTTTCGGCGCAGAGGTAAAAAGAAGGATAATACTCGGCACATATACATTATCATCGGGATACTATGACGCATACTATAAGAAGGCGCAGCAGGCACGAACGTTAATCAAAAATGATTTTGATGAGGCATTCAAAACAGTTGATGTTATAGTAACGCCGACATCGCCTACCCCTGCATTTAAGGCAGGCGAAAAATCAGACGACCCTTTGCAGATGTATTTATCCGACATATTTACGATCTCTGTTAACCTCGCAGGAGTCCCCGGCATATCCATACCATGCGGGTTCACATCTAATAACCTACCTATTGGATTGCAGGTAATCGGAAAGCACTTTGACGAAGAAACGATCTTTAGAGTCTCGTATGCATACGAGCAGGCAACCGAGTGGCATAAGAGGAAGCCTATCCTGTAAAATGGATGCCGAATGCTTAAAAGAGCGCAATAGCAAAGGTTCCTGAGACATAGCTCTTTTTTTACTTCAACAAATCCCCGCACCTTTTTCCCAAAAAACTTATAGAGCAGAGCGGGAAGGGCATAATTGCCTCTTGTTGAAATCCCCCATTTCGTGCAAGAATTACTTATGGAAAAATTGCTCAAAGACGCTGCATCGTCTGCTCCCGATCCTGAAAGGGCTTTTAAAAACCTCTCAACATTCTGCGACGCCAATCCTGATGATATGGAAAGACTTGAGGCGAATATCGGCCCCATATCCCTCCTCTTTAGTTACAGTCAGTTTCTGTCGGTCTTCTGCATCGCAAATCCTGATATTCTTTTCGATGCGTTCAGGGATATAAATACTCCAGTGAACAGAGAAATCCTTTCAGCCTCTTTAAAAGAAAAATTTGCGGATGACCGGGATTATATGAAAATTGTTCGCGGATTCAAAAAGAAAGAGCTGCTCGGGATAACCCTGCGCGATATTCTTAAAAAGTCCGACCTTATAGGGATTATGCTTGAACTCAGCATCCTTGCGGATGTCGTAATTAATGAGTCCCTAAAGGTTTTAAAGAAAACCCTGACCGGGATATACGGGGAACCCGAAAAAGACGCCTTCACAGTTATCTCTCTCGGAAAACTCGGCAGCGAAGAACTTAATTTCAGCTCTGATGTGGACCTGATCCTTGTGTATGGAACTGCAGGGGGAGAAACATCAGGGATAACGACGCCTCAGGGGATTACTTCCAACAGGATAAGCAGCCATGAATATTACTGCAAGCTCGGAGAAAATCTCAGCAGGTTCCTTTCATCAAACACAGCGGATGGCTTTGCATACAGGGTTGACCTCAGATTAAGGCCCGAGGGACAGAGGGGGAGTCTTGCGCTGCCCCTGTCGAGCTATGAAACATACTATGAATCGTGGGGCCGGGCCTGGGAAAGGGCCATGCTCCTCAGGGCCAGACCTGTTGCAGGAGACCTATCGCTTGGAAATGAGTTCCTTGAAATGATTAAGCCGTTTGTATACAGGAAATATCTCGATTACAGCGCAATAGATGAGATAAGGCAGGTAAAGACAAGGATAGATTCAACCTTCAAAAAGAAGGATATAAAAAGAGGCTATGGAGGCATAAGAGAGATAGAATTTTTCATACAGGCCCTCCAGCTTATTTATGCAGGCAAGGAAACACTATTGAGGGAAAGGGGCACGCAAAAGGCGCTGCACAGGCTCCTGCAGAAAAATCTTGTCGGCCAGGATGACTATTTCACACTATCGGACAATTACACCTTTCTCAGAACTCTCGAACACAGGCTCCAGCAGCTTAATGACCTCCAGACCCACAGCCTTCCTTCCGATGAAAATGAGCTGAAGGCGCTCTCGAAGAAAATGGGGTTTTTAGGAAAAACGTCTTTTTTATCGGAGCTCGAGCTCAGAAGAAATAAAACAAGAGCCGTCTACGACTCCCTTTTCAGGGGAGATAAAAAGGACCTCTCTGACGGGATGATGCTGTTTGACGAGGAACTTTCAGACACCGAACTTAAAGGGCATCTAAGCAAGACCGGGCTGAAAGATGTGGAAAAGGGCGCGCGTAATATCCGGCATATAAGGGACGTCTCGTATCATTTCCAGACGCTTCGGGGCAGGAGGGCGCTCAGCGAGATACTCCCTGTATTTGTTGATGCGGCGCTTAAAAGCAGCAGCCCTGATATGGCCCTGAATCATCTGCAATCCTTTGCCTCCATGCTCAGCCTGAAAGAATCTTATATCGGGATATTCAGGGAAAATAAAGACCTGATCCCGATCCTTATCGGCCTTTTTTCACAGAGTGAATATCTTTCAAAAACTATTATCAGGAAACCCGATTACCTTGAACTCATAGGACATGAAATCGTCTTTAAGAAAAGTCTGAAAACGTTAAAAGATGATCTTAAAAAAACCGTCGGAGGCGGCCGGGACTTAAGCGAGGCCATACGCATTATGCATCAGGTCGAGGAGATAAGACTCAGCCTGTTGTTCCTTCAGAAAAAGATAGACGTAATAGAACTTACAAAGGGCTTAAGCAAGACCGCGGAGGCAATACTGTCTGCAGGCGTTGAGGAGTTGGGAGGAAATCTTGCAATAGTGGGTTTCGGCAAGCTTGGAGGCAGAGAAATAACCTTCAACTCGGACATTGATATCATCTTTGTTTCAATAGGGGATGTAACAGAGGAACAGACAAGGATTGCTGAAAGACTTCTCAGGCTTCTTATCTCATACACCCGCGAAGGCATCGCATACAAAGTTGACACGAGACTGAGACCTGACGGGACAAGGGGCGTCCTGGTCTCGTCAGTGAGTGCGCTGAGAGATTATTATTTAAAGAATGCCGCTTTCTGGGAATTTCAGGCTCTTTTAAAGGCACGGCCTGTTGCAGGAGATATTAAAACAGGAGAGCGCTTTATTGATATGGCAAGAGAGATACTTATCGAACACGGCCGAATGGTCTCTGCTTCTGATATAAGAACAATGAGAGAAAGGATACAAAAAGAACTTGCAAAAGAAGCCGAGGGTTATGATATAAAGCTTGGGACCGGAGGCTTGGAAGAACTTGAGTTCACAGTCCAGTATTTGCAGCTTAAGAACTGCAATAAGTTTCCTTTTCTTATTGTTCAGGGGACTCTCGATGCGATAAGGAGAATAAAACACACAGGGATAGTCAAAAGCTCGGAAGTAAATTTCATGCATGATGCATATATATTTTACAGGACAATCGAGAGTTACCTGAGACTGAGAGAAAAGGATATTTTAAAAAAGGATGAAGAAGAAATCTTAAATGCAGTCTCAGAATTTTTAGGGCTGAAAGATAAAGAGGAACTGATTGGAAAACTTGCTGAAACAAGAGCAAAAGTGCGAGATATCTATGACCTTCTGGTTGCTTAAACCCCATATCTTTCGAGTTAACCCTGATATTAGCTTAAGAAATTTGGTGCCGAAGGCGGGATTCGAACCCGCACAGCCTTGCGACCACTAGACCCTGAACCTAGCGCGTCTGCCAGTTTCGCCACTTCGGCTGTGATTATTATAACACGCGGGGCAGTGCGAATGATTGAGCGGATGATTGATGACGACAATTGAGATATGCCCTGAAATTAAGTTAAAATGAAAGAAGAAATTTATGGGTAATAAAGTCATTGCTATAGACGGTCCCTCAGGCGCAGGGAAGAGCACCATTGCAAAAGAGCTTGCCGGGAGGCTTGGTTTCAGTTACCTCGACACAGGCGCGCTCTACAGGGCGGTTGCATTGGCCTTGAGGGAAAAAGGCATCGAGCCCGAAGACAGCGACGAAAAGATTGCAAGCGTCTTGAAGGGTATCGCGATTGCTTTCAAAGACGGGAAGGTATTTTTGAAAGAGAACTTTCAACTCTCAACTCTTAACTCTCAACTTCCTGACGGCAGGGATGTGTCTGAAGAAATACGGACCACAGAGATAGGCCATTATTCTTCTGTGTTTTCTGCAAGGAAGGTTGTGAGGGATTTTCTTCTTGATGTCCAGAGAAATGCAGCCCTGAACAATAATATCGTAGCTGAAGGAAGGGATATGACAACAGTTGTTTTTCCGGATGCATGGAAGAAATTTTATCTGGATGCATCGCTCGGTGAGCGGGCCCAAAGACGTTACCGTCAGTTAAAGGAAAAAGGAGCAGCCATAACCGAACGTGAAGCGGAAAAGGATGTCGCTGAAAGGGACGTAAGAGACTCCAGCCGGGATATTGCCCCGCTCAGAAAGGCCGATGACGCTGTTCATATAGATTCATCGGTTATGACCGCAGGCGAGGTTTTGGAGAATATTCTGAAAGCCGTAAGGACCGACCATTGACTTTAGCTTATCGGTTTACTACAATTTTTTTCTTCATACTTCTTAAGACCTTTTTCAGGCTTAAGGTTATAAATGTCGAAAAGGTCCCTGAAAAAGGCGGCGTTATTGTCGTGTCAAACCATGTCAGTCATTTAGACCCTCTGGTAATAGGCGTTGCAGTAAGAAAAAGGCAGTCGAGTTTCATGGCAAAGAGCGGGCTTTTTAAGATACCGCTCATCGGCGCCTTTGTAAAAACATTTTCGTTCCCTGTTGACAGGGATAACCCGCAGCCCTCTACGATAAAGGAGGCTGTTAAACGCCTGAAAAAGGGCGAAATTGTAGTGATGTTTCCTGAAGGAGGCCGGAGCAGAGACGGCAGCCTTCTCGATGCAAAGAGGGGAACGGTTATGATAGCAGCGCTGTCGAAGGCAGTGGTTGTTCCTGCGTTTATTGAAGGCACCGACAAGGCGCTTCCTGCAGGAGCAAAGCGGATACGGCTGTCAAATATAAAGGTATACTTTGGAGATCCGATTAAAATAAAAGAAGCAGGAACCGGCAAGGATTTTCAGGAGAAGATAGGCAGTGATATAATGGATGCAATAAAAAGTTTAAAGTTAAGAGTGAAAAGTTAAGAGTGAAAAGTTAAAAGTTATGAAGGTAATTGTTGCTAAGACAGCAGGATTTTGTTTCGGCGTAAAAAGAGCGGTGAATATAGCCTTTGAGATGGCCCCAAAAAAACAAAAAGGCATTTTTACCCTCGGCCCTATAATACATAATCCGCAGTTGATAGAAGAACTCAGGAAGAAGGGCCTTGCGCCGATTGAGGATATAAATACGGCAGGGATAAAGACGCTTATAATCAGAACTCACGGGATACCTCTGCAGCTCTTGAATAAGATATCGGCCGCCGGATATGAGATAGTTGATGCAACCTGCCCCTTTGTAAAAAAGGCGCAGCATTATGCTAAACTTCTTAAGGAACATGGTTACCAGGTAATAATACTCGGCGACAGGGAACATCCGGAAGTTCAGGGTTTAATGAGCTATGCAGGGAAAAATGTTGTGGTTGTTGACGGCAAAAGCCCGTTGCCTGAGATAAAGCGCAAGGTTGGGATAGTGGTTCAGACTACACAGCCGGTAGCGGCGTTGAAGAAATTATTCGGGGAGGTTGTAGAGCAGGCAAAGGATGTAAAGGTATATAATACAATATGCAACTCTACGGCCCTCAGGCTGAAAGAGACAGAGGAGATGGCAAAAGGGGTGGACACCATGCTTGTTGTCGGCGGCAAAAACAGCGCAAATACAACGCAGCTTGCGCGGCTATGCCGGGCTCTGGCCGTCTCTACTCATCATATAGAAACAGCTGCTGAAATAGTTCCGGAATGGTTTACAGGGGCAAAAAGGGTCGGCATAACAGCAGGGGCCTCAACTCCTGATTGGATAATTAAGGATGTAGTAAAGAGAGTTTCAGCCTCGGCGCCTTGCCTGAGGCGAAGAGGACATAGGAGGATAAAAGGGTGATGGAACTTAAAAACAATGAGATGGAAAGACTCTATGCCGAAACCTTTCACAGCATAGAGGAGGGCTCTGTATTAAAGGGAAGAATTATTTCCGTAAAACAGGACGGGGTCATTATTGATATCGGATACAAGTCCGACGGATTTGTTCCGATAGAAGAATTTTCTCCGGAGGAGATTTCCGGTTTGCAGGAAGGAAATGCACTCGAGGTATATGTTCAAAGCACCAGGCACACCAACGGTATAATAAACCTCTCTAAAAAAGCGGCGACAAAGATAAAGGCATGGGATATCATCGAAGCCGCCTTGGAAAAAGGGTCCCCGCTTGAGGGAATAATTTCCGGAAAAACAAAGGGCGGGCTTTCAGTGGATATACTGGGGGTTACGGCCTTTCTGCCGGGTTCCCAGATAGATATAAAAATGGTCAAGGACTTCGATGCGCTTCTCAATAAGAAGATGATGTTTAAGGTGCTTAAATTAAATAACAAAAGATCAAATGTTATTGTTTCGCATAGGGCGATTGTTGAAGAAGAAAGGCAGAAGAAAAAGACGGAAACGCTTGAAAGGCTGAGGGAAGGCTCTATATTCAACGGCGTTGTAAAAAACATCACCGACTACGGCGTCTTTGTTGATATCGGAGGGGTTGACGGCCTCCTTCATATATCTGATATATCCTGGGGACGCATAACCCACCCCTCGGAATTTTTTGCAGTAGGCGATGAGATTGATGTCGTTGTGCTTAAATATGATGAGGAACAAAAGAGGGTAACCTTAGGTTATAAGCAGAAGAACCCGGATCCCTGGAGCGCTATAGATGAGCGGTATCCTATTGCTAAAAAAATAAAGGGGAAGGTTGTGAGCATAATGGATTACGGGGCTTTTATAGAGCTTGAAGAAGGGCTCGAAGGGCTTGTCCATATATCCGAGATTGACTGGATGCCGAAACCGAAGCACCCGTCAAAATACCTTTCGATAGGAGAGACGGTTGAGGCGGTTATTTTAAAGGTTGATAAAAATGAACGCCGTCTTTCGTTGAGCATAAAACAGCTTAAACCAAGTCCCTGGGAGCTTGTAGCGCAGGAATATAAAACCGGCCAAAAAATTACGGGCAGGGTAAAGAGTATCACGGATTTCGGCGTGTTTGTAGGCCTTCCCGAAGGCGTGGACGGGTTGATACACATATCCGATCTTTCATGGACAAAACATATCAAGCATCCCTCGGAGGTCATTAAAAAAGGGCAAAAGGTTGACGCCGTTGTTCTCAGCGTGGAGCCTGATAAGGAAAGAATAGCTCTGGGGATGAAACAGTTGACCTCTGATCCATGGCTTGACGAAATACCCGCAAGATTTAAACTCGGGGATGAAGTAAAAACCAGGGTTTTAAGATTGACGGACTTCGGGGTGTTTGTAGAAATCGCAGGCGAGGTCGAGGGGTTGATTTACTCCTCCGAGGTTATAAAAACAGAGGAGTCCCCAAAAGAAGGCGATATGCTGCCGGCAAGGATAATAAAGATTGACCTCGAAGAAAGGAAGATCGGCCTCAGCATGAAAAATCTTAAGGTGGAGGCAGAGTGAAAAAGGCCTGTCTGTTTATTTCAGGATTTTTGCTGCTGCTGATAATAGCCAGCGTGCTGTTTGCCCTCTTTCAGAAAAATATCCCGATCGGGGAAAAAGTGGCGGTTGTGCGCATCGAAGGCCCGATAATGGATTCCAAGAATTCCGTTGATGAAATAAAGGACTATATCAAAGACCCTTCGGTTAAGGCTATTGTGCTGCGTGTAGACAGCCCGGGCGGGGCCGTGGCCCCTTCGCAGGAGATATACGAAGAGGTTAAAAAGGCAACTGCAAAAAAGAAGGTCATTGTATCAATGGGTTCTGTTGCAGCCTCGGGCGGCTATTATATCTCGGCTCCCGCCGACAGGATAATCGCAAATCCTGGGACCTTGACAGGCTCTATCGGCGTGATAATGGAGATACCCAATATAGAAGGGCTGATGGATAAAATCGGCGTAAAGTCAGAGGTGATAAAAAGCGGCAGGCATAAGGACCTCGCATCTGTTTTCAGAAAGATGGGCAAGGAAGAAAGGGCCATACTTCAGGGAGTGCTTGACGATGTGCATGACCAATTTATAAAGGCTGTCTCAGAGGGCCGGAAGAATATGCAGTTTGACGATATAAAAGACCTCGCCGACGGCAGAGTATTTACAGGCAGGCAGGCGCTCGAAATAGGACTTGTTGACGAACTCGGCAGCCTTGAGGATGCTATAAATGTCGCTGCCAAACTTGCAGGGATAAAGGGAGAGCCTGAGGTAGTAAGCAAGAAAGAGAGTTTTTCCATAATTGATATACTGAGAGGCAAATTTCCGAAGGAATTATCCGATGTATTGCCGTCTGTAAAGATAAAATATATGCTGGCGCCTTAATTTTGTATTTCCTGAGTGATTTGGTAGAATATTGCCATGATCGGTAAAGGCACGATGGGAAAAGAGATAGTCATATATGAGAAAAACAAGGAAGGCCTCGATTTTCTAAAAGACTTTTTTAAAAACAGGGATGATTACGCCGCAATCTTTATCAAAGACGAAAAGTCCCTTCTGAAAGAGCTTAACAAAAAAAAGGCGTCTGCCCTGATTGCCGGAAGCTCTTCCGGGCTCGAAAAAATCAAGCCGGCAGAGACCGGATGCCCTGTAATAGCAATGGTTGCAGGGGACATAACCAACGGCATCCGCTCTGTTATGAAGCAGGGCATCGAGATATACCTTATCAGCCCCTTCCATAAAGAAGACTTCGAACACAAGCTCAGGATTGCCGTAGAGAAAAAAGGCTGGATAGAAAATATCTACAGGGATAAAAAAGACCTGGAGACGATAGTGGAGTTGACCTACCTTGTCTCTTCAACGCTCGACCCTAAAGAGGTCTTATATTTTGTCGTCAAAAAGATAGCGGAACTCATTGACGTGACAAGATGCTCCATGATCAGCATACCCTGCGAAGAAAAGAGGCATGCTTACGTAGTTTCCAGCTTTGAAGACCCCAAGACAACAGGCATAAAATTAGATCTTAAAAAATATCCTGAGATAAGAAAGGCCCTCAGCACCAGAAGCTCTGTGTTTATAGAAGACGCCTTAAAAGACCCCTTGCTCAAAGAAGTCAGGCCTGTTATTGCGCCTCTCGGGATCCGCTCCATTGTGGTCATCCCCGTTATTTTCAGGAACGAGGTTATAGGCACATTATTTCTGAGGACTTCAAGGGCCGGCCATACCTTTACAGAAAGGGAGATAAGGCTTTGCACTGCCATTGCCAATGCCGCAACCAACGCCCTGTATAATGCATTTCTTTATGAAAAACTTGAAACCGAAAAGACAAAACTGGAGAAATTCGCCATAACCGATTATCTTACAGGCATATACAATATCAGGTATTTCTACCACAGGCTTGAAGGAGAATTCAGCAGGTCTCAAAGATACAAAGCGCCGTTGTCCTGCATCATGTTCGATATTGATCACTTCAAAAAAATAAATGACGCTTACGGCCACAGGATCGGGGATATGGTTTTGAGAGAGTTTGCCCAATTCGTAAAAAAACATACAAGGAAAAGCGATGTATTTGCAAGATATGGCGGAGAAGAATTCATAATGCTCCTGGCCCAGACCTCTGAAAAAGGGGCCCTGGCAGAGGCTGAGAGATTAAGATATGTTATAAAGGAGCACAGATTTAAATCATTAAAAAACAAGAAGGCAATCACAGCGAGCATAGGGGTAGTTTCTTACCCGCATAAAAAAATAAAAACGCAGGATGACCTGATAACCTTTGCCGACAATGCCTTGTTTACCGCCAAAAACAGCGGCAGGGATCAGATCAGGGTATGGGGTTAGGGTATTCGGCTCTCTTAAAATATAAAAAGTAACAGCATTATGGTTAACATAACGACCTCTCCGTTAGACTGCCCATATTCACTTTTTTCCACCCGCCAATAGTTGGAGTTGTTTAAGAGTTTGGAGTGCTTTTTCAAATCATTTTCTGCAAATTATTTTTCAGCTTGTTAAGCGAAACGCGGGCAAATAACTAATATATCAAAAACGGGCGCTGTCCCCATTTACCCAATTTACCCATTATTGCTAACACGCGGGTCACGCGCCGCTTTTGGCGCGTCAGGCAGTCTTGCCATGACGGATTATACAATGCCTATATTCATTAATTCAAGCCTGACCCCAAATCCTTGACCCACCGTTTTTAGGAGATATTATAAAACAGCGGGGATTGACTCCCGTGCGTGGTTCGCTCGGGTGCTGGTGAGAATGCTCCGCAGTTTAGCACTCTGCATATCGACGGCCTGCGGACCATTACCGGTAAGCAGTTGCACAGATGGCTCATAGACTACTTGCGGAGCCGCGATGTTGAGAGCTTTTGCTAGTTTAAAACCAGCTTCTTTGATTGCCTTGTCAACAAAATAGGTAAGTCGAGTCTTTTTGCCAGGGACGCGCAGGTAGAGATACCGTAGTGCGAAGAGCTCGCCAATAGTAGGGACGGTCGTGATAGTTGCGGCGAGGAATGGGTTGCTCTTGACGAAATAGGGACGCCCCTGTTCGTCGACACGCTGCCTCGTGGATGTTACCGCTACAGGAGCATGACAGATGAGCGAGATAATAACCCCGTTTTCTCTGGCGACATGCAGTATCTCGCCGAGCCAAGGATTATCCCGGAAATCAATCATTGGAGCGTTTCCTCCTGGGTTGTGAATGAAGTCAAAGTCTGTAAGCTTGAATGGATCGGCGGGGTCGCGGTGACGCTGGACTAGCTCCGGAAGCGAGTGGAAGGTTGTTTGAGGCAACTTCTCGAGACGACTGACTAGTTCAGCCCGATACGCAATGAGCTCTGGCTCACCGTTGGGGAGCAATTCCGAAACAGGGATTCTGCCGAGGTGGCGTTCTAGCAACTGAACTTCCTGCTCACGGCGAGCAACAAGCTTCGAGTGACGCTTGCGGAAGGCATCTACGGTATATGAACTACGAAACTGCTCCGCGCGCATAGGAATGGTTTTGTATCCTATATTCGCAACAGAATGCATGACCAAAGCCAAGCCGTTGATGTCGAGCTGCGGAGAGTTGCCGTCTGGAGTAGCGAAGGTGAACTCGTATTCGTTTTCGAATTCCTTAAGCACTTGCGCAAGCTCTATCAGGAAGAATCCTGTCGAGATTGATTTGACCTCGGCAGGTTCAGACAGCGGTAGCTGACGGCCCGACGAGATGATGATCAGCGCGCGACGCTTGGTAGCGGGCGCGAATTTATTTTCGTTTGAAATCATAATTTATTTTAGTTAATTGCTCAGAAACCTTCCAAAGTTTTTGAGCTAACTCCTTGTCATAGGATTTATCACTTGATTTTACTAATTCAGGATATCCACTCCGCTCGCCCTTTTTGGTTGGACCAAAATATTCACCGCCTTTAACCTGTGGATCTGTTGCTGCTCTTAAAATAGGAAGCGCACCCATTTCAACTTTTTGTGCAAGTATACTGGCTATTATAACTCTGACAAAAAATCCGAAGTTCCTTGAAAGTTTTGTCTTTGTATAGCCAGGATGAGAGGCAGCAACCGTTAAATCCACATTGTTTGCTTTCAGTTGTCTGTCTAATTCATACGCGAATAGCAGGTTTGCGAGTTTACTTTGCGCGTAGGCTATGAATTTGTCATATCCTTTGTCAAAATTCAGATCATCAAAATGAATATCAGCTTTCCCTATTGGGGCCTTATGCATTCCGCTTGATTGAATTGCAATGCGAGAGTTTGGGGTGTTTTTAGAGAGGTTAAGAGGGTCAAGGTTAAGAGGGTCAGGCTTGCGTTTATGCATTTAGCCTTTCCCTCATTCCCTTCAATATCTTTCCTTCAGTACACATTTCGCCGAAACTTGCCAGCCGTGATAGAACCGAGATATCTCGTTTCAATATCCCTTGCAACTCCATCATATTATATCCCATCTCCCTTGCCATAAACGTAAAAATTCCGCGAGCCATCCGAAGTCGTTCACCTCGTTTCCGGGAAGCCATCTCCAATAAGCCGATTCCTGTTTCCTTTTCTATCGCAAAAACCAGGTCTTTAATCGGTATTTTCTTTGCCTTAATTTCCACCCTGCTCACACGCTTCCCGACTTCTTCAATGAATTCTTCATCCCCCACAATCTGCTGAGCATGAGCGGCGTAAGGAGAGAAACTCTTATCAGGTTCAATATCATTCATAAACCCCGCATATTTCCGTCTTGCACTGCCCTGCCTCTCGGAGAAAAGTCGGAGCACTTTGTCTATATCGACAAGGCCCTTTTCACCCTCCAAATAAGCGACATGGCTGCTCCATACGTATGCGCCTGCCTTCCTCACTAAACCGGCTCGCACTGGATTATTATGAATATAACGGATAAGGCTCAAAAGGTAGCTGTCTTTGTCGCAAAGATAAGACTTATACCTCCCTTGAAAAAGGTGACCAACCTTCGCGTATTTCTTATTGAAATATTGCGTATAGGTAAAATTGATCATTTGCATGATGCGCGATATAGGGTCATTGGGTGTTTCGATCAGCAGATGAACATGGTTGGTCATAAGCACATAAGCATAAAGGGCAAAGCCGCACTTGTTTCTATATCTTTGCAGCCGTTCAAGATAGCTGCGGCGGTCTTCCTCGTCAAAGAAAATATCTTGTCTCTGATTACCCCGGACAATTACGTGGTAAAAAGCCCCCTCAAATTGTATGCGCGGTTTCCGTGCCATAATTGTTTTCAATATATCATGTTATTTGCATATTCGCAAGCCTGACCCA
>SCSY01000337.1 GCA_004298625.1 Nitrospirota bacterium
TTTCTATTATTGATGGCTGTGGGCAAGCCCATTTTCTTTCGAAATTTCTGAAACAAGATATTCATGAAAAAAATTAATTTTCGGATGCTATCTAGAGCTTGTCCCAAAAGCACGAAATTTTCAATTTCGCTGATTTCTGGAAATTTTTAAAATTCAAAATAAGAGGTTTGAGAGTGGTAAAAAGTCATTTGATGAGATTCCTTGCGACGACAATGTTTTTTGTTTTCAGCAAGGCGCACGTCTTGCGTTTTTCACTTTTTTAGAGTTTGGCGCCCCTTTTTCTAAGCTGCTTTTTTTAGGATTTTTTCTTCAGCAGCAGGCAATCGTGCAATCACCCAGAGGTTGTGAGTAAGAACGCCCCAGGCGGTTTGAGTTTCCCGGTGTCCGAAGCCTTTGGATCTCATCGGTTTTCCAAGAAATTGGTTTTTAAAGATGGCAAGGCGGGCTTCGGTCTGCGCCCGACGTTTTTGCAGTTCACGAAATCGTTGTTCTCCGAGTCGACATTTCAGTTCCTCGATTTTACGAGGAGCCATGGCATTGAACGTTCGATGCTTTTTTAACCACTGAACATTGGTTGGGCTCTCAAATCCACGATCGGCGGCCAAGGCTCTGATTTTTATATTTTGGACGGCGGCTTCCACGCGTTGGATGCTCTCTTTGACCAAAGCGCTGTCGGAGAGCGCTTGTTCTTCGATCAATTTCCAATCGACAATCACTCCATCGTATTGTTCGCCTAAAAGCAGCGTATTGCCAAACTCGACTTCCGCTCCAGCTTTGCCTCGTACGATCACCCGGATTTCTTTTTCATAGAGGGAAAGAATCTTGTCGGCATTATCCACAGGCCGCTCTCCGATGATCCGTTCATGGGCTTGTTTCCGCGCTTGGGGAAGCAGATTTAAAATCCCATCGATCCGACGCAAAATTTGTTCGGCTTGCTTTCGGCTCAAGTCGGTCTGTTCCCAGCATTCATCCAACAGCTTGCGATGACGTTGCGCGTGAGAAGCGATTGTCTTGATCTGACGTTTCATCAAGCGAACAATCTCTTTGCGTTGCTTCTTCCCCTCCAGTTTGCGTCGACTGTGCGTCATCCGAATCGAAAGCCGATTCATCTGCTTCATAAACTCCCGAGGTTCACCCATCCGATGTTTTAATCCATGCTTGCGTATCAACATCACCGCTTTCATCAACGTGCGCGTTGCATCGCGCAACAACACCCAGTCGGTGGGAAAGTGAATGTTCGCCTTCACACAACTGGTGTCTAAAAAACAAACCCCGATATCCAACGGCTTTTCAAGACTCAAAATCTGCCCGCCTTTTTTAACAGGCTCACAGGCCTTGCTCAAAAGATCGTTGATGATCTCGCGCATCCCATCGGCTGATATCCAATCGGCATATCGTTGCAATGTGCTCTTGGATGGAACCCGAATCACATCCAAACGATCCACCAGACAAAACCTTTGCAGTAAGTAACTCTCCGCGATCCGACAGCTCATCCCGCGAAAATCTTCCCCCAGTAACGTGCGCGCGATGTTGCAACGCAGCGCGCGCATCGATTGATGTTGATAATGCTGCTGCTGTTTCACTCCAGGTTCCTGCCCTGAAGAATCTTTCTTCTCCAACCACTGCCCCAATGCAAGCTCTACAAATCTCTCCTCAATCCCTCCATCCATCAAGATCTCCTCGATGCGTTCCAGTTGTCGTCGAAACTCCCGGTAATCCACGTTCCCTTCAATCGTCGGTAATGCTGGACGAAGTTCAGGTTGAAAGGGTAGAATTTTGCTCGTCGGTGGTTGGGTGTTGTTCATCATAAACCGCATCATAACACACCGATTTTGAGCAAGGCAGCGATTTTATCGCTCCTTGCTCTCTTTTTTTATCCCCTTTTTACCTCTGTAATCATCCCTTTGGGACAAGCTCTAATTATGGAATTGCCCTGTCTTTGAGCGGTCATCGTGAGGAAGCGATCCGGGCGTTTTATCGCACTTTGGAATTGGATCCGAATGACGGCGCCACCCATTTTGCACTGGGAAACCTTTTGTTTTTAAAGGAGAAATATCCGGAGGCGAGA
>SCSY01000062.1 GCA_004298625.1 Nitrospirota bacterium
CCTCAATGCCTCCCTGTATTTTCTCCTGAGATCTTTGATAACTTCTTCTTCCCCTGCCTTGGCAACTCCTCTTACGGCTTTTTCAGCCACCCTCAGCCCCTTATTTATTCTTTCTCTTATGTCTTCAATGAGCTCGTAGAGCAGGAATGCAGGACATGCGATTTCATATTTTTTAGGAGGTTTCTGGTGAAGTATAACCAACAGGTCTCCTGATATTTTTTCAGGCTCGATAAAATTAAGGAGCTCTTCAAATATGGACGGCGGCATATAAAACTCAAGCAAATGCGCCTGTGACGCCAGGGAAAGGAAAAGCTCGAATGCCTCTGTCGGTGTTCTGCCGAAACTCTCACGCACGTCGGGGTTGACAAAGAGGCTTGTGTCCAGAACAACAGACTCCTTTTTAAATCTTGCCGGCGCCATGTATATTGAAGGTAGAGGTGTTCCAGTTGTTGCAGCTCGGGCACCTGCCGGACCACTCCTGAGAGCGGTATCCGCAGCTCGAGCACCAATAAGGAAGCCTGAAAGCCATTTTCATATCAACAGCCTTTTTAAATTCTGCCACGGCCCTGTCGCATTGATCGCGTTTGAGGTAAAGGTCGCCCATTATTTGATAAAGTTCCGGGGAGGCCATGCCGCTTGCGTCAACATAGGTAAAGGTCTCAAAGGCGTCGTCTATCATCTCAAGCCTGTAATAGAGTTTCCCAAGCAGAAACCTCAGGGTATGGTTCTGCGGTTTTTTGGCCAGGCTGTTTTCGTATAGCCGTATGAGCCTTGAAGGCTCTCCCATACTTATAAGAAGGTCTTCAAGCCGCGCAAGCACTATCATGGATGATGTCTGCTCATAGCTTTTTTCAAGGAAGTCCACTGTATCTTCGGACTCTCCTTCCCGGAGCATCACCTCTGCAAGTCCAAGGTATGCAGGAATGAAATCCCCATTCAGCTTCAAGAGGGTCCTGAATGCTTTTTTCGCCTTTTCTATCTCTCCGTGCTCAAGGCTGTGTCTGCCGTATTCGTATTTATATCCGAGGAGATTAGTCTGTTCTCTCTGTCGATCTTTTTCAGTGTGCTCGTGTTTTAATATGGTCTTCTGCACCTCAACAAGCTCGTCCCACTTTTCATCTCTTTCGAGAATGGCCCTTTTTTTGTAAAGCGCGCTGAGGTTATCGGTGTCAAGATCAAGGATTTTTTCCAGATAGTTCAAGGCATCGGCCCATCTGCCTGTTTTTTCCATAAGACTTTCCAGAGAGAAAAGCACCTCAAGATTTTCACGATTAACCGAGAAAGCCTTATTGTAGAAATCCGATGCTTTCTGATAACCTTCCTCGACAACTGCAATATCTCCAAGCCTGAGAAGGGCATTAAGATGTTTGGGCTCTTCAATAAGTATGCTTTCCAATGGTTTCTTTGCCTCATCCTCATCATGCGCAAGGAGCGCATTCAGGGCATTTGAATACAGCTCCTGGATCTTTGCCTCTTTTTTCTGCCTGCGCTGATACTGCCAGTTCTCTATAAAACGTTTTGTGTCCCTTATCGTAAAGACAATGAGCATTGCAAGAGCGCCTGCAACACATGAAAAGAGTATCAGGGCTATCTTGGGGGTCTCGTATGTATCGCCAAAAGGTATTTTAAGCGTTGTTATTTCCTGGTTGACATAAGCAAAACCTCCAAGTCCCGCAAGAAATAAAATGAATATAAATATTGCAAGTTTTCCCATTAGCGACGGTAACCTTTCTCCTCTACGGGTATTCTCGGCGCATCGAGCCAGAGTTTTTCAAGCTGATAATACGCCCTTGTTTCCTCGTCGAATATATGAACAATTACATCTCCATAATCCATTAAGACCCATCGGCCATGGCTTAATCCTTCGATTCCCAGGGCATGGATGCGATTTTTGGAAAACCCTTCCCTGATTGCATCTGCGATTGCCTTAACCTGAGTTGTGCTTTCTCCGGAACAGATGACAAAATAATCTGCGATAATGGTCAATGCCTTTAATTCGAGGACAAGGACGTCTTTGGCTTTTTTGCCCAGCGCCAGATGTGCTGCTGCAAGGGCTCTATCTCTGCTTTTTAAGCTTTTTAAGGGTTTTTCCTCCTTCTTTAATTTTATACAGCTTAGTAGAAATTATATAGGATTCAACTTCTTCTGGCAATAGATATTTTATGCTCTTATCCTGATGCAGCAGTTTTCTGATTAAGGTTGCCGAGATCGAAAGGGCTGTAAGCCTCATCATTATTATATCTCTGCCGCCCTTAAGCCCTGTTTTATATGATTCAATCTTTCCCGAATCAAGTCTCTTAAGGATATTTCCGTCTGCCTCAAGATACGGAGAGGATGAAAGCTCCTCGAATCTAAAAGACGGCCTCGATATAACAACAAAATCCGTAAGGCTGACGAGCTTATCGGGCTGCCACCAGTTGGGTATATCAATAAAGGCATCAATGCCCAATATGAAATAAAGCCTTGCGCCTTTATAAAGCCGATGGAGTTCTTTGAGAGTATTCACCGAATAGGATTTATTTTTCTTTTTGTATTCGATATCCGAGACTGTGAAAGAGCGGTTCTTAAACGCGGCAAGCCGCACCATCTTGTATCTGTGTCTTGCGTCGGCAAGCTCCCTGTCCTTCATGGGCGGGTTGCCTGAAGGCACAAAAATAATCTTGTCCAGCTTGAGTTTTTCGCGCACTTCTTCCGCGGCCCTCAAATGGCCGTAGTGGATTGGATTGAATGTCCCGCCGAATATGCCGAGTTTCATAACTTTTCTAAGTCTCAGGAACCTTTGCTATTTCGTTCTTTTAAATATTCGGCATCCAATCTGTCGGGGTAGCCGTATGCACCCATAGCATAAGCGCCAACAACGAGGAATCTCACCTCATTGTTTAATAAGCTTTGTAACATTTCTTTGTAATCTTTGTTTAACATTAAAGCCGCTCAAAGACCATAATTCTTCTGTAAGTTCCCACATAAACGAGATGCTCTTTGCGGGGGACATTTCGACAAAAGAGTCGTCTTTTTTTGACATTTTTTTAAGACTTGCCTGCTTGCGATCCACGTTCATCGTGTTAATATTATATCATTATTTAGCGGTTAAATCCCTGAAAAACAGGCCGTTTAAAAATACCCTTTCTGCGTTGGAAGTTTTTTGGGGCAAGGGAGAACGACCAACATCAGCCGCTTGCGAAGGACAAGAGGCAAACCAAACCAGCGATACTTGCAAGTCGGCTGGGTGTTTTTGTTAACGGTTTTTTTGATAGTTTGCCTTCTTTCCGCTTCATGATGGATTATGTTTTGCGCCCGTTCAGATATTTGCAGTTAAGGTTTTGGATGAGTTCAACCGGTATTTTCATGTGGCGTAGATTTATTCACCCGCGTCTTTTGG
>SCSY01000063.1 GCA_004298625.1 Nitrospirota bacterium
TGTTTTTTTACGAAATTCGACCTGAGCATCTTTTATCAGTTCTCTGTCATAAGCAAATTCTTTTTCGAATTCCCCGCACGCATAGCTCATGGCGAGCATGGCCTGTGCAATAGCATCTAAAAGCCCATCCGCATTTTCATTAGGGTCGGAACACCTCTCCTCAATATCAGCAAGATTTTTATTAAACACCTCTGTTGCCTCGTCGAGACGCCTTGTATATTCTTCCCTTTTCTCGCCGATCTCCCATATATTTTCCTGAACGTTATTGTCCTGATAAGACGATAGTTTTTTCATGTTATTGTCCTCTTGATTTAGTTTTTTAAAGGTTGGGGTTAAAGGAATTTTGATAGAAAAATTTTTCTATCGGCCATAGACCTGCGATGTTTTATGATTTTTTTTTGCTTTAAGTAGGCATGTTCTCACCCCCTTCCGTAAAGACCTAAGGGGCACAGACTGTATTAAAAAATTATCGGCTGATTTTTGAAAAACTTTGACTGCAGGAATGGATTATACGGGATTATTTTCTGTCTTTTCCTTCATGGCTCCGATGCAGTTTCTTAAAGAGCCGCTCAAGCTTATCCCGATAAACCATTGATAAAAAAACGATAATAATAGCAAATCCTATAAGCGCAAAAAATCTGTAATACTGCTGATGATGTATATAATCGCCTCCGAACGTCAGAAGAACAGTGCCGCCCAAACGGCCGACCGTGCTGATAATAAAAAATTCCTTTGTGGTCAGATGACCCAGTCCCAGGATATAGCACAATATATCCTTCGGAAAGCCCGGGACCAAAAATAACAGAAAAACAAGAAATGCGCCCTTATGATGAAGGAGATAATCATATTTATCCAGCGTCGCTTTGCTTATAAATTTATCAACAAAAGGTCTTCCAAAAACCCTTGAAAGGCTGAAGGCCGCTAACGACCCCAGGGTCAGGCCTATAGTGGAAATCATCACTCCAAAAAATTTGCCATACAGATACCCGCCGATAATGCCTGTAACTTCCCCTGGGATCGGAGAAACAATAACCTGCGCAGCCTGAAGAATTATAAAACCGACAAACGACAGGGGGCCGAGAGAATTGAGAAAAGCAGTCATCCGCTCTTTATTCAGAAAAAAAGAGATTACGCCCGTCTCATACAGGATTAAGCCGGAGCCTGCAATAATCAGGATGAGCAGGAAAAGCCTGAGCAATGTTCTGTTTTTAACCGTTGCTATCAGCAGACTCCTTGCATGTTACAGAACTAACTTTATTTCTCCATCTTCTCAAGAAATGGTTTTATCAGGTCTATCGGCACAGGGAATATTATTGTTGAGTTTTTCTCTGTTGCTATCTCTGTAAGGGTCTGGAGAAATCTAAGCTGCAGCGCCCCGCTTTCAGTCGCAATAATCTTTGCCGCATCTGCAAGTTTTTGCGACGCCTGGAATTCACCCTCCGCATGGATGATCTTGGCCCTTCTTTCGCGTTCGGCCTCAGCCTGTTTAGCAATCGCTCGCTGCATTTCTACAGGGAGGTCTACATTCTTTACCTCAACTGCCGTAACCTTTACCCCCCACGGCTCTGTCTGCTGGTCTATCACTTTCTGGAGTTCGGCATTTATATCCTCTCTTTTTGACAGGAGGTCGTCGAGCTGGCTCTGACCGAGGATGCTCCTCAGGGTTGTCTGGGATATCTGCGAGGTTGCATAATAAAAGTCTTCAACGGCCGTTATCGCCTTAATAGGGTCCATAACACGGAAGTATACAACGGCATTCACCTTGACCGAGATGTTATCCCTGGTGATTACGTCCTGAGCCGGCACATCAAAGGCCACCGTCCTCAGGCTTACCCTCACGAGTTTATCTATTACAGGGACTATAATTACGAGACCCGGTCCCTTTACGGGTATTACCCTTCCGAGTCTGAAGACTACACCCCTTTCATATTCCCGCAATATCTTTATTGCGCTTGTAAAGAAATAAACCACGAGAAATATTACAAACAAAAATCCCATAAACGCAGGCGGCAATCCCGGCATAATAAACCTCCTTTTTTATTTAGTGTCAGTGTCAGTCAACAGTGTCAGTTTCTTTACTGACACAGGCACTAATCACTGCCACTTCTTTTAACTTTCACCTTCAACCCTGAGACCGACTCAACAATTATTTCTTCGCCCTTTGATACGGCGTCATCGGAATATGCAGACCAAATCTCTCCCTGTAATAATACCATACCGCCGGCTTTTGTTATATCCGTATTTGCAGTGCCCTGCATTCCGACAAGTCCTTCAGAGCCCGTCACGGGCTTCCTTTTATACGCCTTATATGCCAGGCCGAGAATAATTGTAAAAAAGAGCGCTGTTATAATCACGGCAGGCAATATCAGATAGAACGATAATTTCATAAAAGGCCCCGGAGATTCAAAGAGCATCAGAGAGCCTATCAGCATCGCTATCACACCGCCGATTGTCAGCACTCCATGCGAGATGATCTTTACCTCAAGTATAAAAAGTATGATGGCCAAAATTATCAGGAGAAGCCCTGCATAATTAACAGGCAGGGTCTGAAATGCATAAAATGCGAGTATAAGGCATATCCCGCCGAACACGCCGGGGAAAATCGCTCCCGGGTTTGTAAGCTCAAAGAACAATCCGTAGAATCCGAGGAGCATGAGCATATAAGCCACATTCGGGTCTGTGATGAAATTAAGTATCTTATGCCTGAGACCCATCTCCTCCCTGACGACATTTGCCTTTGCAGTCTTAAGAATTTTATCTCCCATAACAGTCCTGACTTTTCTGCCGGCGAGGTCTGAAAGAAGCGCGTTGAGGTCCTTGCTTACAAGGTCAATGACCTTCAGATTTAATGCCTCTGTCTCGGTTGCGGATATGCTTTTCCTCACTGCATCCTCAGCCCATTTTGCATTTCTCCCTGTCCTTTCAGCCAATGATTTTATGTATGCGGCAGCGTCATTTGTCGCCTTTTCAGCCATTGTCTTATCCATCTTCTCGCCCACTCCGACAGGATGCGCTGCGCCTATATTAGTTCCCGGAGCCATAGCCGCAACATGCGCAGCCAATGTTATGAACACTCCTGCCGATGCAGCCCGCGCCCCGCCCGGTGAGACATAAACAACAACCGGCACTTCGCTGCCGATTATGTTTTTGACTATATCCCTCATTGACGTATCGAGCCCGCCCGGCGTGTCAAGTTCGATTATGAGAGCCTCCGGCTTGCGCTCGTTTGCCTTCCTGATGCTCTTGCCGATATATTCGGCAGAGGAAGGGTTGATTACGCCGTTAACCGTAATCACCACCACCTCGGTTTTAGGCGGTTCGGATTTTTTGGGTTCGGATTTTTTGGGTTCGGAAAAAGCAAGCGCAGATATGAAAACTGCTGCGAAAATAAAAACCGGGATTATTTTCTTAAGCATGTTAAAATTATAGCACAAAGTTTTATTCTATACGAATATCAAATGCACAATCTGAAATCGGATAATAGAACCCCTTGCAAGAGATGCGGAACCTGCTGCATGAAAGGCGGCCCTGCGCTGCACAAAGAAGATAAAAAACTCCTTCTTGCCGGGCATATAAAACACGAACAACTCGTGACCATCAGAAAAGGAGAACCGGCATATTCTCCAAAAAGCGGAAAACTTGAACTCATTAAAAAAGAGATTGTAAAAATTTCAGGCAAAGGAAAAACCTGGGAATGCCTGTTTTATGATAAGCAAAAATCTTCCTGCCGGATCTACCGGCATCGTCCTCTCGAATGCCGCTTATTGGAATGCAGAGATACTGCACGACTTATCTCCGTCATAGAGAAAAATACCATTACCCGCATTGATATTGTGAATTCAAAAGAGCCGATCTGTAAATTTATCAGGATGCATGAAGCAGAATGCTCTGTGCAAAAAGCGGAAGACCTTATCTCAAAATTACCCGGGGCAAAAGATAAAGCAGGAGTCATGGAAAAACTCTCTTCACTTGCAAAAAGAGACCTGGAGATACGGCAAAAGGCCGTCTCTGAATTGAATCTTTCCCTTGAAACCGAACTCTTCTATTTTGGAAGGCCGCTTTTTAAAATCCTGAGCAGCATGGGGGAGTTATAAAAATAAAACAGAGGGGCGCGCCCCCCTGTTCATTAATTAGAGTAAAAGTGAATGTTGAGCTTTTTACTTTAAAAGACCTTTTTCCCTGAGATACTCTTCACTCGGTATCTCGACTGAGCTTGCGCCTCCGCCGTAAGAGTACATGAGCTTTCCGACATCTATCATAGCTCTCAGTGCCTTTTTAACTTCATCACCCGGTACACTTTCAGCTTCTGCCACGCCCTTGATTATATCCTTCTCTTTAAGTTTCTTCTTGCCCTTTGCGGCCTCACAGAAGGCATAAATTTTATTCTGAAGCTCTGTTATTTCCATATACCTACCCCCGTGATAAATGTTTTATAAGGTTTATAATAAGGCAGTCCCAATTTTTTTGGGACTGCCTTTCCAGCGTCAATTTACCACTTAAATGTCGCGGATGTCCTCAACGTATCGCGCATGAACGTGAAGTCGTCAATGGACTGGAATGTGAAGTCTATATTGGCCAATGAGAAGAACCTCTCCCAGCCTATCCTCTCTATCCATTCGCCGACCCTCTCGTGCTTCTTTGCATTCTTGGCGTATACCTCGACAATATGCTTTATAGCCGCAACAACCTTGGGCCATCTCGGCGGCTCGTTTGAGATGTAAGGGATAACGAGCTTGGAGAACTTCGGACTGGTCCTAAGGCTGTTTATCTTGCCTCCGACAACTATTGCAACACCGTCGCGCTCCGGGTCCTTGATGCTGATAGGAGGGCAGACTGTGAAGCAGTTGCCGCAATACATGCACTTGTCGGCATTAATCTTTATGCTCTTTTTTGCCGGGTCAGGGCTGATTGCGCGTGTCGGGCAGGAGCCGATAACCGTTGGAAGTTCGCACATATTCTTAAAGGTCTCGTGGTTGATATTAGGAACCTTTGTATGAACTGCAACTACTGCTATATCGGAACAGTGAACGGCTCCGCACATGTTAACGCAGCAGGCCACTGCAAGCCTGACCTTGTTCGGAAGGCTCTTTGTCTCAAAATATTCATAGAGCTCATCCATCATTGCCTTAACAAGACCCGAGGCGTCTGTGCATGCGCTGTGGCAGTGCACCCATCCCTGTGTATGGACCACGTTTGTGATGTGCGGGCCGATACCGCCCATCTTAAAGCCTTTTGCCTTAAGTTCTGTCTTAAGCGGCTCGAGTTTTTTCTCATCGGCTACGAGAAACTCTACATTGTTTCTTGTTGTATAGCGGAGGTGCCCATCACAGTATTTTTCTGCGATATCGCACTGCTCGCGAATTGTATCTGTTGATAATATCCTCGGCGACGCGACTCTGACCGTCCAGAGCTTGTCTCCGCTCTCTCCGACATGAACCATAGTGCCGGGGGTAAGCACCTCATGATATTTCCATTTGCCGTAATTTTTCTGTATAACGGCCGGTAAGAACTGTTTGTAATGAGGCGGCCCAATATCCGTTTTTCTCTGAGGTAATGCCATTTAAATATCCTCCTTATTCAAATTTTATTAAAATTTATATTTTCCTGTTTTCTTTTCTTCTGCTTCTTTGGCCTTGTATGAAGCTACGTCCTCTTCTGTATAGAACATGAACGGGTCTTTCCTCGGCTCTTTTATCTGCTGCGGCTGAGGAGGCACGCCTATTGCCTCGAGGAATGATCTCATGCCCTTTATCTCTATAACTTCGCCGATTCTCTCTCTCGGCTTGCCGTTCTCATCCCACCAATCCCAGATCTTCCTGATAAGGTCTTTGAGCTCGGTATATGGCGCTTCAAGCTTAATAAACGGCACGATGACCCATGAAAGCAAAGAGCCTACAACGATCGGAGCCTTACTTCCCATGCAAAGAGTTGCCCCCCTCTCGCCGCTCGGCCTTAATGCCTTTGTCATCCTTGTTATGCAGTGCATGCACCTGCTGCACTCTTTATTGTTTATCTTGAGTTCCTTGCCGTCATAGCTCATGCACTGGGTCGGACACATATTCACTATTTCTGCGTTTATGTCCATCGTCTTTGCATAATTCTTGACTTCGGCCTGATCTATCTTTATATCTCCCTTCCATGTTCCGATTATGGAAAGGTCTGCGCGGGCAATAGCCGCAACACAGTCACATGCGCAGCCCGATGATTTGATCTTGAATTTGTAGGAGAATGTCGGCCTGTGGAGCTCATCCTGGAATTCCTGCGTAAGATTATATGTAAGATCCAGAGTATCATAGTTGGTCCATTCGCAGCGGCCTGGTCCTACACAGCAGCTTGGAGTCCTGAGAGCCGACCCTGAACCGCCGAGGTCCCATCCGCGTGATGAATACTCTGCGAATATCGGCTCAAGGGCTTCTGTCTTTGTGCCGAGAAGCACGAGGTCGCCTGTTGAACCGTGCACATTTGTGAGACCGCTTCCATATTTGTCCCATATATCGCATATCTCTTTTAATGCCTTGCTTGTATAGAAGAATCCGCTCGGCTGGTTCAGCCTGACGGTGTGGAAATGCGCCACACCCGGAAACTCGTTGCCGAGTTCCGAATATCTTCCTATAACTCCGCCTCCATAGCCGAGAACACCGACTATTCCACCATGCTTCCAGTAACCCATTTTTGTGCTGTAACATTTTTCGAGATGACCGAGAGCATCATTGGACATCTCGCTTCTTTTTGCGGCCTTCTTCATCTCTGTGACAAAGCTCGGCCACGGACCTTTTTCGAGATCGTCAATCAACGGCGTGTTGTACTTCTTCATCAAATCCTCCTTCTATGGTGATTTTTTTATGAATCTAAATTCCACTGAAAAAAAGACGCTACAAAGATTAAAACACCTCTTGTCTAATGGTCAAATTAAAAAATTTAATCTATAAATCACAATTATTTATCAGCCTAAACTTATAGATTAAACCTTAATTTGAAGATCAAACAATCTTTTTTATGTAATACAGAAATTCCCCTTTCTCCTCGCGCATCTCGAGCAGCTCATTGCCTGTGCGTTTTAAAAGGGCAGGGATATCGGCCTTTGTGCCGGCGTCTGTTGCTTCAACAAAAAGTATCTGCCCGGGTTCCATTGAGTCCATGGCCTTTTTGACTTTTATCACAGGCATGGGACAGTTAAGGCCCTTACAGTTAAGGGTTACGTCAGGTTTTATGTCGGACATGTCGCACCTCCTTAAGTTTACGCCTATAGGCTGATTCAGTATGCCTCATGAGGAGTCTTTTTGTCCATAAGAAAAAGAGGTGCGGAGTTCCCCCGATAACGTTATGTTTATAAGCCGAAGGGTTGACTTAGGCTTAAATTCTCAGATAAGATACATTTCCGGAGCAAAGATGAAAATAGCTATTGGCAGTGACCATGCCGGCATAGATCTCAAAAAAGAACTTGTCTCTCTCCTTGGCGAGATGAAGATAGAGTGCCTTGATCTCGGCACAAACGGCCCCCAGTCTGTTGATTATCCGGATTTTGGAGAACGGGTTTCCAGGGATGTATCAGAAGGAAAAGTGGACAGGGGCATATTGATTTGCGGGACGGGCATCGGCATGTCAATTGTCGCAAATAAAATTCCCAACATAAGGGCGTCTCTCTGCAATGACCTGTTCACGGCAAAGATGAGCAGGCTTCACAATGATGCAAATGTCCTTGTTATAGGTGGAAGGATCGTCGGCAGGGACCTTGCAAAAGAGATTGTGAGGACGTGGTTGAGCACGGAATTTGAAGGCGGCAGACACTCCAATCGCCTTAATAAGATAAAACTGATAGAGGAACGATTTATAAAACATGGACTTTGAAAAACTCAAGCTCTCCGACCCTGACATTTATTCAGCGATTAAGAAAGAGATAGAAAGAGAAAGAGGTAAAATACTCCTCATAGCATCGGAGAACTATGCGAGCCAGGCTGTTCTCGAGGCTCAGGGCTCCATATTTACCAACAAATATGCCGAAGGTTATCCGAATAAACGGTATTACGGAGGGTGTGAATATGCGGATGCCGTCGAGCTCCTTGCGATAGAGCGGGCCAAAGAGCTTTTCGGAGCAGAACATATAAATGTTCAGCCTCATTCAGGCAGCCAGGCCAATATGGCCGTTTATTTTGCATTCCTTAAGCCCGGAGATACTATTCTCGGAATGAACCTGAGCCACGGCGGACATCTTTCGCACGGCGCGTCTGTGAATTTTTCAGGGATGCTTTATAAAAATATTTCTTATGGAGTTAATAAAGAAAGCGGCTACATTGATTACTATGAGGTGCAGAGGCTTGCAAGAGAAAACAAGCCGAAGATGATCCTCGTCGGCGCAAGCGCTTATTCAAGGACCTTGGACTTCAAGGCGTTCTCGGAAATTTCAAAAGAAGTTGGCGCATATCTCATGGCAGATATAGCTCACATCGCAGGGCTTGTATCCGCGGGTCTTCATCCTTCTCCTGTGCCTTATGCTGATTTCGTAACGACAACAACCCATAAGACGCTCAGGGGCCCGAGGGGCGGCATGATAATGTGCAGATCGCAATATGCAAAGGCGATTGACAAGATGATATTCCCGGGAATTCAGGGCGGACCTCTGGTTCATGTGATCGCTGCAAAGGCAGTTGCTTTTAAAGAGGCGTTGAACAGGGAATTCAAGGATTATCAGCAGAGGGTGATAAATAATGCAAAAAGACTTGCTGAGGAACTTACAAAACTGGGATTTAAGATAATATCTGGAGGAACGGACAATCACCTTATGCTTGTTGATCTTACGACAAAGGGTATAACCGGAAAAGAGGCTGAGGAGGCGCTTGATAAGGCAGGCATCACAGTGAATAAGAACTCTATCCCCTATGATGAGCGCACTCCTGCAGTAACAAGCGGTATGAGGCTCGGCACCCCATCTGTTACTACAAGGGGGATGGGTGAACCTGAGATGGTGGAGATAGCCGAGATTATATCTGAGGTGTTGAAAAATCATGCGAGTGAGGAAAAGCTCGGAGGGCTTAAGCAGAGGGCGGAAAATATCTGCAAGAGATTTCCGATATATTAATTAAGCCGATAGCTGACAGCTGTTAGCTGATAGCCAAGAATATGAAATGTCCTTTTTGCGGGAATATAGAAGATAAAGTCATTGACTCGCGCACGAGCAAGGAAGGCGATGCGATTCGCAGGAGGCGCGAGTGTCTCAAGTGCGGAAAGCGTTTTACCTCCTATGAGCGCGTCGAAGATTTAGTCCCAATGGTTGTAAAAAAAGACGGCAGGCGGGAGCCTTTTGACAGGCCCAAGATACTTAAAGGTCTTGAGAAGGCATGTGAAAAAAGACCCGTGAGCGTCGAGTCTCTTGAAGGCATCGTTGATTCCATAGAGAAAAAACTTATTAACCTCAGCGTAAAAGAGATACCGAGCACGTGGGTCGGCGAGGAAGTAATGTCTTCTCTCAGGGAACTGGACAAGGTCGCATATGTGAGGTTTGCCTCTGTTTACAGGCAGTTCAAGGACATCAATGAACTGATGAATGAAGTAAAGACATTATTTGAACATAAAAAAGAAAAATAAATTTCCAAGGAGGATTCTATGTCTACGCTGGATTGGGGATTGAAAAACCGTCTTTCAAGAATAATTAAAACCGATGGAAAGACCGTGATGCTTGCAGTTGACCACGGATATTTTCTTGGACCTACATCAGGTCTTGAAGATGCGGAAAAGACCATTAAGCCGTTACTGCCATATGCCGATGCCTTAATGCCCACGAGGGGGATCATCCGCGCCTCGGTTAATCCTTCAACTGAAACACCAATGGTTCTGAGAGTTTCAGGAGGGAACAGTATCCTTGATGAAGACCTGTCCAATGAAGGCTTGACGGTTTCGATGGAGGATGCGGTAAGGTTGAATGTAGCGGCAGTGGCCATATCAATTTATGTCGGCTCCCCGAACCAGAAAGAGACGCTTCTTAACATGACAAAACTTATTGACGAAGGCCTTCGTTATGGCATTCCGGTTTTGGCTGTTACCGCTGTTGGAAAGAGCATGGGGCGCGATGCAAGGTATCTTGCATTAAGCTGTCGTATAGCTGCGGAGCTCGGCGCTCATTTTGTTAAGACATATTATTGCGAGGGTTTTGAAAAGGTCGTGAAGACATGCCCTGTCCCGATCGTCATGGCAGGGGGAAAAAAACTCCCGGAGATGGAAGCGCTTGAACTTACTTACAACGCAATTTCCCGCGGTGCTGCAGGGGTTGATATGGGAAGGAACATCTTCCAGTCGGATTCGCCTGTTGCGATGATTCAGGCTGTGAGGGCAATTGTCCATGACAATGCAACTCCAAAGAAGGCTTATGAGATTTACAAAGGCATGAAGGCGCGCCTGAAGAGCAAAAAATCAAAGGTAAAAGGCGTTACTGCAAGCAAGGCGGAGTTGAGCAGGCATTAATCCTTTGCCATGTTTAATAATAGGGGCCGGGACTATGTAAGCTTCCCGAACTCCCGCTTGAAATGCTCCGCAGTTTTATCGTCATAGACACAGAACTCAACAATCTCAAGAGAGGTTTTCTGAGTTTTAAGGAAATTTGCCGATTCTCCAACCAATATCTTTGCGCACCTGTCTTTAGGAAAACCGAATATTCCGGAACTTATCGCAGGCATTGAAACACTTTTTAATCCTTTCAGGGTTGCGAGCGTCAAAGAGCTAATAACAGCGGTTTTCAGCTTATTGTCCTCGTCGCCCTCACCCATCCTCGGGCCTACGGTATGAATTACAAATTTTGCAAGAAGTTTGCCGGCAGATGTAATTACTGCCGTGCCGACAGGAGTGTATCCTATCTTATCGCTTTCATCCTGAATCACCTGTCCGCCTTTTCTCACTATAGCTCCTGCAACGCCTCCGCCGTGCTGAAGATGAGAGTTTGCAGCATTCACAATCGCATCCACGCCGCGTTCGGTAATGTCGCCTTGAACAAGGCGCAACGTCCTGTTTGATATTTTATGTTCTGCTATAAGTTTCACAGGAAGTCGTTCGGTATATAAGCGCTGCAATGTCTATTCATCTGTTTTTTAGCATAACCAGTTCTTTTCCCGATGCAAAGGCCTCTTTGAGAGCTGTTGGATGTTCGAGTATAGCGCCCTTTGCATCAACACCGGTAAAACTCAGGGTCTTATGTTCAGGCACGCTGATAGTCCTGAAAAATGCCTTTGCAGTTGCTTCGGAGCATTGAACCCCGGCATCTTTCTCCCTCCCACCCACAAGCAGCAAAAGTCCCTTTCTCCCATATTGACCCTCAGGGATTGGTTTCTTGAGCAAATATTTTTCACACCAGAATGCCTGACATCTGTCTATCATTATCTTTGTCTGGGCGCTGAGGCCGAAGAAGAAGATAGGAGAGGCAAGAATAATCCTGTCGGCGGTCCTTATCACATCGTATATCTGCGCCATCTCATCTTCGGTAATGCAGACGCCTGTTTCATCGCACCCCCCGCAGTTCCGGCAGGGAGAGATTTTCATGCGACAGAGGTTAAAGACCTGCACTTTAAATCTTGAATCCTCAACCCCTTTTATTGCTTCCTTCATGAGAAGCTCGGTATTTCCGTCCTTTCGCGGGCTCCCCAAAAATGCAATTATATTCATAATACCTCTTATTCTTCGGTAACGCTGATTGCCTGAACAGGACAGATATCCGCTGCTTCCTCACATTTGCATGTATTGCATTTATCAAGGCCGATAACCCATGCCTTGTCATCCCTAAGCTGGAATACCTCAGGACATACCTCAGTGCAGGCCCCGCAGCCTACGCATGCATCCCAATCTACGACAGGTTTTACCATTAAAATACTTCCTCCTCTTAGTTTTTTTATTCGGACTCCATTGATAAATTTTAACATGCCGGATGAAAACAAAGTCAATTATTTGGAACCATGCGGGGTGTTATCCGGGAAGGCTAATGGCTAATACGAAAATTCTATCCGGATTTTTTAATATACTGGATGTTGATTTCGTATGAAACGCTTGCGTGTTCAGAAGAACCGGCAGAGGTTTTCCCTTTGCAGACTAATTTTCCCTTTCCTGATTTCTTGTGACTTTTAATCAGGTCCGAAATAGCCTTGGTTAAATCAAAACCGCCGTTAACGCAATCTTTAATCATGCATTCCATATTGAAATAGGCATAACTGGCAGGAAGGATATTAATGGTGCGCTCCATAAGAACCGGATTTGCTACTTTCTGGTAATATGTCATATTAATTATAATAGATGCAACTTTAGGGAAACGTTCCGAAACCAAGCCTGCGTCAACCCTGTTTTTTTTGACAAGTTCCATCTTTGCGATATAATCTTGCCTGTGCGCCATTTTTTCTCCTTCCAGGAAGCATCAGAACCGCTCAACAAAAAAAGCCACAAAGGTAAAAGTCTTTGTGGCCCTTTGAATATACAAAAACTTCTGAAACTCTGAGTTAAAGTATGACATATCGCCTGCCAAAAAGTCAAGCCGTGCAATTTTTTTCGGTTACTATTGGTTTGCGCTTATTCATACCTTAAGGCATCTATCGGATTAAGCAGAGACGCCTTGTAAGCGGGATAGAATCCGAAAAATATGCCCACAATGCCTGAAAAGCTGAAGGACATCAGGATTGAGAGCGGTGAAACTATCGTCGGCCATCCTGCGAGCATCGAGAGCACCTTTGAACCCGACACTCCAATGATAATTCCTGCAAGCCCTCCTATTAAGGATAGTGTGAGAGCTTCTATAAGAAACTGCAACCTTATATCCCATGTCTTTGCGCCTATCGCCGTGCGTATTCCTATCTCCCTTGTCCTTTCGGTCACGGAAACGAGCATTATGTTCATGATGCCTATCCCTCCCACTATCAAAGAGACCGATGCGATTGCCCCGAGCAGCAATGTCATGACCTTTGCCGACTGCTCGGCTGCCTGCATCATCTGCGTGAGGTTTCTTACGCTGAAATCAGCATCCTGTTTAGGTCCTATGCGGTGCCTCTGCCTGAGCAATTCGTTTATCTGCTTCTCGGCATACGCCAGTTCTCCTGCGCTTCTTGCCTTAACCATCACTATCCTGATCATGCCGGGGAATGCCGTTCCGAACACTTTTTTCTGCGCTGTGGTAACAGGGATATAAATGGTATCGTCCTGATCCTGACCTATTGCAGACTGCCCTTTCCTTTCAAGGACGCCGAGGACGGTAAAGGGAATATTTTTTATCCTGATAATTTTGCCTGCGGGATCATCATCGCCAAAAAGATTTTCCACAACTGTCTGGCCTAATAAGCAGACCTTTGTAGCGTTTTTTACATCCTGCTCGGTAAACGGCCTGCCTGAAGACAAATCCCAATCCCTCACGACAAGCATGCCGGGTGTTGTTCCCACCACGCCGGTTGACCAGTTCTGGTGTCCGTAAACAACCTGTGCAATACCGTTAAGAACAGGGCCTACCTCAGCCACCGCAGGGCATTCATTTCTTATGGCCTCTGCATCAGCCAGTGTAAGCGTGGGCTGCGTCCCTGCGCCCATTCTTACCCCTCCCGCAGTTGTAGCTCCAGGAAGCACGATGAGCAGATTGCTGCCCATGCTCGAAATCTGAGCCTCAACCTGTTTGCTTGCGCCTGTGCCTACGGCAAGCATCGCGATGACGGCTCCAACGCCGATAATGATGCCGAGCATAGTCAGCGCAGAGCGCATCTTGTTCACTCTCAATGCCCTGAATGCAATCCTTATTGTCGAAGGAATGTTTATCATGTCTTCACCCTTGCTTCATCACTAATTATACATCCGTCAAGGAATCTTATTACGCGCCTGCTGTAAGCCGCTATGTCGGCCTCATGGGTTACAAGTATTATCGTTATATTCGATTCAGTGTTCAGCTTCACGAAAAGCTCCATTATCTCTGCGCTCGTCTTGGTGTCAAGGTTTCCTGTGGGCTCATCTGCAAGTATTATCGGAGCATTATTAACCAGCGCCCTCGCTATTGCAACCCTTTGCTGCTGGCCCCCTGAAAGCTGATTGGGATGATGCCCTCCCCTTCCCTCAAGACCGACGTTTTTTAAAGCCCAGGCTGCCTTCTCCATTCTCTCCTTAACCGGTATTCCGTTATAGAGCAGCGGCAGCTCAATGTTTTCAAGGGCTGAGGTCCTCGGCAAAAGATTGAATCCCTGAAAAACAAATCCGATTTTTTTGTTTCTTATGCCTGCGAGCTCGTCCCTCTTGAGGTTGCCGACGTCTATGCCCTCAAGAAGATACTGCCCGGTAGTCGGTTTATCGAGGCAGCCAAGGATATTCATAAAAGTTGATTTTCCTGAACCGGAAGGGCCCATTATAGAGACAAACTCTCCTTTTTCTATCTTTAAAGAAACCTCGCACAGGGCTTTCAGGGCGATATCGCCGAGCCTGTAGACCCTGCTTATCCCTCTCGTTTCAATGAGCGCCATCTTAGAAAAATCTCGGGCCGCGGGCAGGCATCGTCTGCTCTTTAGTTTTAGAGAGAGATTCAACTATAATTTCCTGGCCTTCCTTTATATCGCCGGAGACAAGCTCAGTGTAGGTTCCGTCGCTTATGCCTGCGACAACACTTATGCGTTTAGGTTTATTATTTTCCAATATCCATACGCCGACGCCCTTTTTCTCTGCAGGCAGAGGGCCTTTTTCCGAAGGTCTGAATCTCAGGGCTGCATTTGGGATTTTAAGGATATCCTTCTTGGTCGCCACGATTATCTCTACATTGGCAGTCATCCCGGGCTTGAGCTTGAGCTCGGTATTATCCACCTTGATCACAACATCATAAGTAACAACGTTCTGTATTGTTATCGGAGCATTTCGCACCTGCAATACCTTTCCCTTGAAAGCAGTACCGGGATAAGCGTCAACGCTGAATTTAACGTCCTGGCCTACCGCCGCATTTCCTATATCAGCCTCGCCCACATTCGTATCTATCTGCATCTTTGTAAGGTCCTGAGCTATCGTAAACAGGGTGGGCGTCTGAAAACTCGCCGCGACCGTCTGCCCGATGTCCACGTTTCTCGATATTACGACCCCGTTAACAGGCGATAATATCCTTGTATATCCGAGATTGGTCTGCGCGGTTTTAAGCGCGGCCTCTGTCTGCGCTACCTGTGCCTTTGCCACGCTCACCTGAGCCTTTGCAGTCTCGTAATTCGTCTCTGCAGTGTCAACATCGCTCCTTGCAATAAGATTTTTAGAAAAAAGCTGTTTATTCCTTTCAAGGGTTCGCTTTGTATCCACAAGGGTTGTCTCTGCTTTTTCGATATTGGCTCTTGCGGAAAAGAGATTTGCCTTTGCCTGCTCAACCTGAGACTCGAATGCCGCAGGGCCTATCTCCGCTATCAACTGCCCCTTTTTTACAGGTGAATTGAAATCAACATGGATATTTTTTATTGTGCCTGATACCTGTGTGCCCACCAAAACAGTAGTCACCGCATTCACGGAGCCTGTTGCAGTGACAGATGTCTCTATATCTCCCCTTGTAATCTTTTCGGTTCCGTATTTCACTCCGTTATTTTTGCCTTTAAATAAGAAAAATGCACCGGCTCCCAGCGAAGAAACAATAATAATCCCTATCAATATCTTTTTCATTTTACCCCCGTCGCCTTATCCAGATTTGCCTGCGCAATCTTGTAATCATAGAGCGCCTGTATATTCGAAGACTTTGCATTAATCAATGCAATCTGTGCGTCCGTAACCTCGATGGGATTTCCTATGCCTGCCGCATACCTGCCGTTTGCAAGCTCAAGATTTTCCTCTGCCTGTTTTACGATAAGTTCCGCCACCGGAACCCTTTCCTCAGCCTCTTTAAGGTTTAAATATGCCTGCTGAACTTCAAGGAAAATATTCTGCCTTAAAAGTTCTTCATTCGCCCTGGCAACATCAAGATTTGCCCTGGCTTCCTCCACCTGATGCTTCGTAAGAAAACCTGTAAATATCGGAATAGACAAGGTTACGCCGGCGTCCCACCCTTCTCCAAGAGGGAATTTCTCCCCTGACCTCTTATATGCGGCATTGCCTGTCAACACAGGATAGTGTCCCTTATAGGCCAGCCCGACGGATTGCTCCGCAGCCTCTCTCTTATAAATAATTGACGCCAGGTCAGGTCTGTTTTTGTACGCTCCGGAGATAGCATCTTCAAAAGTCATCTCGTATTTCCCGAATAAAAGATTATCTTCGATTGTATATTCGGGAACATCGGGCACGCCCATCGCATTATTAAGCGCAGCCATTGCCAGCCTCAGTCCGTTTTCAGTCCTGATACGGTTCAGCATTGAATTGCTCAGATCAACTTCCGCCCTTGTTACGTCAAATTTAGGTTTTGCGCCTACGTCATAAAATCCCTTTGCCTGCTCAAGATGATACTCGAACTGTTTGACCGCTTCGGCAGCGACATCCCTGTTCTTCTTTGCCCGCAATACCCCATAGTATGCCTGCTTTACGTTTAATATTATGCCGGCAGTTACATCAGATAGTTCGGATTTCGACGAATAAAGGTTCAGGTTCCGGATATTTACCTGTGTTGAAGTTTTGCCGAAATCGTAGATATTTTGTTTGAGGGTAGCGGCGGCTGTATATTGGTCGGAGGAATTGTGATCGGTCCTTGATACCGGAGACGTTCTGCTGTAACCCGACGTCAGATCTATCTGCGGGTAATAATTTGCGTTTGCCTGGTCCACCTTGCTCTGATTAGCCTTTACCGTATTTGCTGCTGCAATTATATTCGGCTGTTTTTTAAAGGCAATCTCAAGGCATCTGTCAAGATTAAGCATTTCCCCTTTTTTAATAATTTCTTCGGCGCGGACGTGAAGAGGAATAAGCAGCGCAGATATTATTGAAATCAATAAAATCTTTTTTTTCATTGTCCAAGCGTTCCTTTTGCCCTCTCAAGCGCGACAATTGAGTTTGCATAATCCACCTCGGCTTTTTTTTCAGAAGACAAAGCCTTTGCATATTCTTCCTGGAACTTAAGCACATCATTCAAAGTTGCCATGCCGACCCTGAATCTGCCTTCTTCAGCCTCGAATCTTTTTTCCGCCGCTGTCCGGGTCTTTTTTGTCGCCTTGATCGTCTCCGAGGCAAGCTGAACCGACCGCCAGGCCTCCCTTACCTCTGCTGTTATCTGCTGCTCTATGATCTTCAGCGCCAGCGCAGATTTTTCTTCCTCGTGTTTTGCCTTCAGGTAGTTCCCTCCCGCGGCGTTATTTCCTATCGGTATCCGGAGTGAAAGTCCAAACTGCCATGAATAATAATCCCGTGAATCCAACCCGTCAACGGTCTTATCGTAAGTCCCGTTGAGATTATTCAGGCCGACAGCTCCAATGATATTGAGGTCCGGATACTTCTGGTTGTCAAAATATTTTTTAAGTATCTCCTTATTTCTGAAAGCAATTGCTGCTTGTTTGTAGTCTTTTCTATTATTAAGCGCTGTATCTATAGAAGCCTCAACAGGCGGGATATCAAAAGGCTCCGGCGTTTTTTCTATGGGTATCAATTCAACCAGCCAGTCTTTTAAATTCATGATAACCCTGAGTTTGTCGGCTGCGTCCAGAGCCAGTTTGCCGGCCTTCAGATGTGCCTCTTCCCTCAATGAAACCTCTGCCTCTGCCTTATAAACCTCAACAGAGGCGAGCGCTCCCGCATCAATTTTTGCCTTTACCTCGGCCAGCAGGTTTTGCGCGAGTTCAAGCGAGAACCCTGCAACTTTGAGGGCATTCCGCGCAAATGTCAGGTCCCAGTATGCCCTGGCTGTATCGGCTATGATACCGATTGATTTCTCATCAAGGATTAACCTGGAAGCTTCATAATTATTCCTTGCCACATTAAGATTGCTTTCCTGAATATCTTTGCCGATGCCTTTAAGCAATGGCTGGGTCATTGTCAGCGCCAGCTCAGACGTATAATACGGGTTAGTTGTAAGATAACCGGAGTTGCTTCTTACGCGTTCATTAGCCCATTTGAGTTCATAAGTTGTCCCTGTATTCACCTTGCCGCCGAGACTGATGTCGCCATTTGCCGTTCTTTCCTCGGTGCCTAAAAGCAGGGAAGCAGAGCGGGATTTTCTGTAAGACTCCGTTGCCTTAAGGTCTACATTGGGGTCGAACTCACCCTCTCTGAATTTAATATCTGCCTCGGCTATCTTTGGATTTATGCGCTCTCCGGCAAGTGAAAGATTCTCTTTGAGAGACATATTAATTGCCTCGCTGAGGGTAAGTTCAAGCCTCTCGGCAGCGAAAATATCGCCGGAGCAGAACAGCAGAAAGGCAGAGGCGGCGAAGAACAGAATCG
>SCSY01000064.1 GCA_004298625.1 Nitrospirota bacterium
AGTAAAGATATTGCCGATTATATAAAAGTAACAGTACTCGCACTGTTTCAGAACTGACGATACCGCCACTATGTGGCATCTGTTCATGCGCGGTACCCCCCTGAACGACGGCTTTATCCTTGCAATAGCGTCATGTATCCTTGCCGTAAATATATAAACACCGACAAGTGCAAGGTTTGAAGGAGGCTTTGCAGGTTTCTCTACCAGCCTAATTACGCTTCCTTTCCTATCGAGTTTTGCCACGCCAAACTGCTGCGGATTATCTACTTCCTTCAGGAATATAAGCGCGTCAGGAGCCTGTCTTTTAAACTCTTTAATTGCGTCCTTGACTCCGTGATATAAGAGGTTGTCGCCGAGATACATGATAAAATCGTCATTCCCGAGAAAATCTCTTGCAGTCTTGACTGCGTGGGCAAGACCCGCGGGCTCTGCCTGTGGAATAAATGTTACTTTCATCCCCCATTGTTTACCGTTCCCAATAAAATTCCTTACCTCACTGCCTGTCTCAGGGGAAATAATTATGCCCACATCCTTTATGCCGGCATCCTTTATATGTCCAAGGACGTAACCGAGTATCGGTTTATTTGCTACAGGGACAAGCTGCTTTGCGGTTGTATAGGTCAACGGCCTCAACCGTGTCCCCTTCCCGCCGCTTAATATTAACGCCTTCATTTCACCCCAACTATTTTCCAAGAATTTGTTGTATTATAACAGAAAAATAAAACAATTCCGGAGGTAGAATGAAGACCGTTGTAGTTACAGGCTGTGCAGGGTTCATTGGATGGAAGGTTGCCGAAAAACTTCTTGAAAACGGCTATTCGGTTATCGGCATAGATAATATTAATGATTATTATGACCCCAGGCTGAAAGAATGGCGGCTCGGACAGTTAAAAAGCAAGGATGGGTTCTATTTTTACAAATGTGATATAAGCGATTTCAACTCAATTAAAACTATTTTTGCAAATCACAAAACAGATGCAGTCATTAACCTTGCTGCAAGGGCAGGCGTAAGGGCCTCTGTAGAAAACCCGTGGGTATATCTCGACACAAATGTCAAAGGGACTCTGAACCTTCTTGAATGCTGCAAAGACTCCGGCACAAAGAAATTTGTCCTTGCGTCAACCTCAAGCCTGTACGGGCTTAATGAAATGCCGTTCCGGGAGACAGATAACACAGACCATCCCCTGGCTCCGTACTCAGCTACAAAAAAAGGCGCAGAGGCCTTGTGCTTCAGCTACCATTACCTGTGCGGCATTGATGTAAGCATACCGAGATATTTCACTGTTTACGGCCCTGCCGGAAGGCCGGATATGAGTATTTTCAGGTTCCTGAAAAACATTGACAACAACAAACCAATCCCGGTCTTTGGCGACGGCAAACAGAAAAGAGATTTCACCTATATTGACGACATAGCAGATGGGACAATAAAATGCCTCCAGCCATGCGGCTATGAAATCTTCAACTTCGGAAATGATAATTCGGTGGAACTAATGTACGTCATAAACCTGATAGAGCAGCACCTCGGCAAAAAAGCAGAAATAGAATGGCTCCCGCTGCATCCAGCGGATGTCCGGGCCACATGGGCAAATATAGAGAAATCAAAGCAGAAACTCAAATGGAAACCAACCCTCTCGATAGAAGATGGCCTAAGAAACACGGTTGACTGGTATATGAAAAACAAGGATTTTCTAAACACGCTCAAGTGGTAGAAGCTAACCCTGCAACAGCCCCTTAAAATACTCTATCGCCTTTTTGAGCCCTTTTTCCAAAGGCACTTTAGGTTCCCATCCGAGCGATTCCCTTGCAAGGCTTATATCGGGTTTTCTTTGCATCGGATCGTCCTGAGGCAGGGGGTTAAAGACTATCTTTGACTTTGAGCCGGTTAATTTAATTACCTTTTCCGCGAGTTCGAGCATTGAAAATTCATTAGGATTGCCCAGGTTTACAGGCCCTGTAAAATTATCAGGGCTGTTCATAAGTTTAATGAGACCGTCTACAAGGTCCTCGACATAACAAAAACTCCTCGTCTGCTTGCCATCCCCATAAACAGTAATATCTTCTCCCTTTAACGCCTGCACTATAAAATTGCTTACAACACGGCCGTCATTGGGATGCATCCTCGGGCCGTATGTATTGAATATCCTCGCCACCTTTATCTTCAGTTTATGCTGACGGTAATAGTCAAAAAAAAGCGTTTCAGCGCATCTCTTTCCCTCATCATAACAGGACCTTGGACCGATGGGATTTACGTTACCCCAGTATGCCTCGGGTTGGGGATGAACCTTGGGATCGCCGTATACCTCGCTTGTCGAGGCTTGTAAAATCTTTGCCTTTACTCTCTTGGCAAGGCCAAGCATGTTGATGCTTCCGTGAACCGACGTCTTGGTTGTCTGCACAGGGTCAAACTGATAATGAATGGGAGAGGCAGGACATGCAAGGTTATAGATTTCATCAACCTCTACATACAATGGGAAACAGATGTCATGCCTCATTACTTCAAAATAAGGGTTACTGATTAAATGGGCTATATTTCCGCGACGGCCTGTATAAAAATTATCCACACAGACTATTTCATTGCCCTCATTTAAAAGCCGCTCGCATAAATGGGAGCCAAGAAATCCTGCGCCGCCTGTAACGAGTATTCTTTTATTTATAAGACTTTTCATACCTGCCTTTTTAATCGCTAATAATTATATCTTATTACCTCGACAACCAGCAACCACGCCAACTGTCAACCCAACCGCAATGTTCTTTGTTCATTGCATCTGTGGTATATCCCCTGCTGTGCTTTGCAAGCATTACATACGTGAAAAGCATAAGAAAAATCGCCTGATGAAGTCGTATTTACTTGTGAAAAAGGCCGCTCGTAGTCTTTATGGAACCACCTTCATCAATATAAAATTGACCGCCATACGGGTCTTTGGGAATTTCACTGATAATACCTCGTGCTATTAAATCCTCAAGTTTCTTCGGCCTCTTATTAAACCTGCTTTGATATGCAGTCACAGCCCTTTCCAAAAACAGGATACTCTTCAGCGCCTTTAAGCGTTCTTCATATATATATCTGATAGTCTCATCGTCTGTTGTTTTGAGATTCTCCTCTAAAAATATAACTGCATTCTCCGTCCTATTTCCCTCATACTCAAGCCGGGCGCCTAAAGTCGGAATCAAGTTCCCTGAGCCAGGCCTTTTTGACGCCTCTATGAGGTATGATGCGGCCTTTTTGTTGTCCTGAAGGAAATAGAAATGATTAAACCCAAGATTGAACGGGATAGTCCAGTCCCAATCCCTGTATTTCAATGCCTTTTCGAGCAATGCATTTGCCTCTTTAACCTTATTTGCCCCCCACGACAGATTCACTGCCCCAAAATAGTAAGGGTCCAAAAAATAATTATCAAGGTCTGTTGCTAAATCCATATTTTTGTATATCCAGTCCCATTCCTCACCTGTCAATTCCTCTTCTCTTATAAGTTTTCCACCATAGTATGTCATGGCCCTTGAAAATATTATGTCCGCAAATATTCCTTTAAATTCGAGAGCGACAATGCGAGCCACCGCAGAAGGCATAACAATGCCTATTCCTTCCTCCCTGCGCAGTCTTTCCCTTTCGAGAGATACGATGTTCAATGCAAATACGCTTCCAACAGCAGCAAGGGATATAACAAGTATGGAGATAACCAAAGACCGCATCACGGGAACTCTCTTCTTCTAAAGGCAAGCGTTCCTATGGCAACAGCAACTGTGATATAAAATACTGCATAAAGCCCTGTCCAGAGAATATAAGATGGACTTATTGCCAGGCCATGGGCTGCCTGCGTTTTAAGATCAAATGCAGAGAAGTTTGGAAAGATATAGTATGCGGCGTCCACCATATATGACACTACCGGGCTTACTTCCATCTTTTCAACCTGTGACGCCAGAAGAAGTCTTACACTCTCGGTGGACTGGCCTATGATATAGGTAACCAGAGACAATACAAGTGCAATAAATGAATTCGATGTAAATGACGCAAAGAGAGTGATAATAGAAGATACTATTGCAAGTTTTACAAATATATAAATAACTGCGATGAAAAAAATCCACCAATTAAACCTCGCCTCGGAATAGTAATAAAACTTTTTACTGATAATAACCGGCAATGCAGATAGAATTCCGAGAAAAACCACAACTGTCAGCGCAAGCATCACAATGCCGAAAAATTTTCCTATAAGATATTCCGAGCGTGATATAGGCCTTGAGATGACCATATAGATAGTCCTTTTATCGAGGTCTTTGCCGAAAAGATTGACCCCCACGAATAAAAGGGTCAAAAGGCCTGAAAAAGAGACAGTAGAAAGGCTTAGGTCAACTGCAACCTTGACTATGTCGCGCATGAATAGCGTTGTAACCACCGTTGTTGCGGCAAAGAGTAAAAGGGCGATTATAAATATGCCGAAGAGGACCCTGTTTTTAATCCCCTCTTTAAATGTAATTGACGCCACAGACCAGATAGCTATCACTCTTTAGCCCTCCCTGCCTTCTCTGTCTCTTCTATAAATATATCCTCCAATGGTTTGCCAAGGGGTTCGGATTTTATGTCTATAACCCTTACAAGAACTCCGTTTACCAGCATTCCTATCCTGTCGCAAACCCTTTCTATATCCTGAAGTATATGGGA
>SCSY01000065.1 GCA_004298625.1 Nitrospirota bacterium
TGCTTCAATAGATTCGGTCATGCCTGTATGGGTGGGCGCAAACTGGCATGAAAGGGAATGTTTCGACATGTATGGGATTATATTCAAAGGGCACCCTGACCTGAGGAGAATACTTATGCCTGAGGACTGGGAAGGCCATCCATTAAGAAAAGATTATCCTATTAAAGGCCCTGCAAAGGAGTGGCCGGGATTTCTCGATGTCCTTGACAGGGCAAAGAGATTTAAGGAATTTGAGTGGCATGAATGATTCAGCTAAAAGCTATTAGCTGACAGCTATCAGCTTGTGGAAATATGGAAGACATAGAAAAGACATTTGAAACAAAAGAATTAAGCATTAATCTGGGGCCGCAGCATCCCGCCACGCACGGGGTTCTGAGGCTTGTGCTTAATCTCAATGGAGAGAATGTTGTCAAATGCACCCCTTATGTAGGCTATCTTCACAGGGGAGTTGAGAAGCTCGGAGAGAACAGGACCTATTTTGCAGCTCTTCCATTGAGCGACCGGCTTGATTACATATCTTCCATGAACAATAATGTGGGCTATGTAAATGCCGTTGAAAAACTCTTCGGAATCGAAGCCCCTGAAAGGGCCAAATTTATAAGGACCATAGTTGCGGAGATGGGCAGGCTTTCGAGCCACATAATATGGCTCGGGACGCATGTCCTTGACATAGGGGCAACGACTCCGTTTCTGCATGCTATGGCGCAGAGGGAGAGGCTGCTCGATCTGTTCGAGATGCTGTGCGGGGCAAGGCTTACCGTGAGCTATCCGAGGGTCGGCGGCGTCCGCAATGATGTTTCTCAGGAATTTCTCGACAAGCTGTATGAGTTTGTACTGGAGTTCCCTTTCCGGATGGATGATTATGAAACACTCGTTACCGAGAACAGGATATGGAAGGACAGGACAGTCGGCATAGGCGTTATATCAGCCGAAGAGGCTGTAAACTGGGGTCTTACCGGCGGCACCCTGAGAGGTTCGGGCGTGGATTATGATGTAAGAAAATATGCGCCTTATGACGCTTATGACAAGATTGAATTCGACATACCCATAGGCAAAAAAGGCGATTGCTATGACAGGTACCTTGTCAGGGTCGAAGAGATGAGGCAGGCCAACAGGATAATCAAACAGTGCATAGAAAAACTTCCTGCCGGTCCTGTGATGGCGGATGCGCCGAAATTTACGCTGCCGCCTAAAGACCTTGTCCTGAAAGATATGGAACACCTGATACATCAGTTTATTTTGATAACAAAAGGCCCTACGGTTCCAGAGGGAGAGGTTTATATGGGCACGGAAGTCCCGAAGGGCGAACTCGGGTTTTATTTCGTGAGCGACGGCACAGGCAAGCCTTACAGGATGAGGGTGAGGGCGCCTTCTTTTGTCCACGCATCTGTATTGCCGAGATTAAGCGAGGGCGGGCTGATCGCCGACGTAATAGCAAATATCGGGACGATAGATATTGTTTTGGGAGAATGCGATAGGTAATGTTAAGTGAAGCGGCCATAAAAGAATTAGAAGAGCTGAGGCAGAAATACCCTAATGCGCGGGCTGCTCTTCTCCCTGCAATTTATATTGCACAGCGGGAGTTCGGGTGGGCATCTCCCGATGCATATGAGGCTGTTTCGGAGGCGCTCGGCGTTCCAAAGGCGATCGCCAGAGGCGTTGGAACCTTCTATGCAATGTATAAACATAAACCGATGGGCAGAAACATTGTTCAATTATGCACGAATGTTTCATGCATGATACTCGGCGCAGAGAAGCTTGTTGATTTTTTAAAAAATAAATACGGCCTTGAGCCGGGCGGGATAACGCCTGACGGAAGATTCTCAATGGTGATCATGGAATGCATAGGGGCATGCGGCACTGCTCCGGCGATGCTGGTGAACGATGATTTTTATGAGAACTTAACGGAAAAATCTCTTGAGGAGATATTGGGAAAGTATAAATAGTTATCGTGAATATGAATAAAAGGCCAAGATATAATATTCTCGCTCATTCTCGGGCTATCGCCCTCCGAGGTTTTTGCCTCTTTATTATTTTAGGAGCGAACTTAGGACTATCGGCAAAAAAAACCGCTCAAATACTATATCTTGACCTTGAGATTTAAATTTATGGAAAAAGTATTATTAAAAAACATAGAAAACCCGAATTCGGCTGATGTTAATGAGTATAAAAAAGCCGGCGGCTACAGCAGTCTTTCAAAGGCCCTTGGACTGGAGAGGAAGGCCATTATAGAGGAAGTTAAAAAAGCGGGGTTAAGGGGACGCGGCGGCGCGGGGTTTCCGGTTGCAATGAAATGGACCTTTGCATCGGCAGACCCGAAGTTCCCGAAGTATCTCCTCTGCAATGCGGATGAGGGAGAGCCGGGGACCTTCAAGGACAGGCCGATACTTGAGAAGAACCCCCATCTTTTAATAGAAGGCATGGCTATATCAGGGCACGCGCTTGGAGCGGAATTCGGATACATATATCTCAGGGGTGAATATCCAGAGGCAAAAAATATTCTGAACAGGGCGATTAAACAGGCTTATGACAGCGGCCTTCTCGGAGACAATATTTTGGGAAAAGGGATCAAATTCCATCTGGCGGTGCATCAGGGCGCGGGCGCTTATATCTGCGGTGAGGAAACCGCATTGATCGAATCGCTTGAAGGAGATAAGGGACAGCCGAGGATTAAACCTCCTTTTCCTGTAAACGTAGGCGTGTTTGCAAAGCCTACGGTGGTAAATAATGTCGAGACGCTTTCCAATCTCCCGCATATCATCGAGATAGGCGGAGATGCTTATTCAAAGATAGGGAGCCCAGAATGTCCGGGCCCCAAGCTCTATTGCGTAAGCGGTCATATTGAAAAACCAGGCGTGTATGAGCTGCCCATGGGCACGACACTCAGGGAGATTATTTATACCCACTGCGGCGGAATAAAAGGCGGCAAAAAACTTAAGGCAGTTATCCCCGGTGGAGCTACAACACCGATCCTTCCTCCGGACAAGATAGACTGTCCCATGGACTTTGTTAATATGCCCAAGCACGGCAGCATGCTCGGCTCCGGCGCTGTGATAGTTATGGACGAGAGCGTATGCCTCGTGAAGGTATGTTACAGGATATTAAAGTTTCTTGAGCATGAATCATGCGGCAAATGCACTCCGTGCCGTGAAGGCACAGGATGGTTAAGGAACATTCTCGAAAGGCTGGAGAGCGGCAAGGGCGCTGACGGTGACATAGATTTAATGCTCTCTGTTTCAGGCAATATGATGGGCAAGACTTTCTGCCCATTGGGGGACGGAGCGGCGTCGGTCGTCCAGAATTTCTTAAAACATTTCAGACCGGAATTTGAGGAACACATAAAAGATGGGAAATGCAAGTTTAAATAAGAGAGGATATAAACCGCTCAAACGCCATATCCCCTCTTTGGCAGGTAGACTTTATGATTACGATTAATATAAACGGGAAAGAGATTAAGCTTGAAAAGCCTGTCACGGTGCTCGAGGCCGCAAGGTCTGCAGGCATAAAAATTCCTACGCTCTGTTATCACGAGCAACTGGA
>SCSY01000346.1 GCA_004298625.1 Nitrospirota bacterium
CGCGGCCAGAGCATGGCCGGCTCTTCCATAACGCGCGCCGAGGCAGGCTGCGTGGTGAAATCGCCCAAATTCACGCCGCTACGCAGTAGCGCCAGCGCTTCTGTGGTAGGGCAGCCTTCAACCTGCACCCAATAGGTCTTCGGCAGCTTGTGGCGGGGATGGCTCAGGCGGTGTTGCACAGCCCCATCATCGGTCAAAACCAGCAGGCCTTCGCTGTCGGTGTCCAGCCGCCCGGCCGGATAGACGCTGTCCACGGGGATGAAATCCTTCAGGGTCGGGTGCATACCATCAGCGCTGAATTGCGTGATGACGCCGAACGGCTTGTTGAAAAGAATCAGGCGCGGCATCGGTCAATTCAATACCCGCACCGAACTGTGTAGAAGGGTCAAGACAAACCCAGCACATCCTGCATATCGTACAGCCCCTTGCCGTGCTGCGCCAAGAAGCGCGCGGCGCGTAGCGCGCCCAATGCAAAAGTTGCACGGCTGCTGGCCTTGTGGGTGATTTCAACGCGCTCGCCGATGCCGGCGAACAGCACTGTATGGTCGCCGACTATATCGCCGCCGCGTACCGTGGCGAATCCTATGGTAGATAGCGAGCGCTCGCCGGTAACGCCCTCGCGGCCATACACGGCGCATTCGGCAAGATTACGCCCCAGTGCATTAGCTACCACCTCGCCCATGCGTAGCGCGGTGCCGGAAGGGGCATCCACCTTATGGCGGTGATGCGCCTCGATGATCTCGATATCGTAGCCTTCGGCAAGCACCCGCGCGGCGATGTCCAGCAGCTTGAGGCTCAGGTTCACCCCCACGCTCATATTGGGCGCGAACACTACGCCGATGTCCTGGGCGGCAGCGCTGATCGCCTGTTTCTGCTCGGGAGTGAAGCCGGTGGTGCCGATCACGATATTGACGCCGCGCTCGCGGCAAAACTGCAAATGCTGCAACGTTGCCTCGGGGCGGGTGAAATCGA
>SCSY01000364.1 GCA_004298625.1 Nitrospirota bacterium
CCCCGCCTGCTTCGGCACGAAGTAGTACATCATGCCAAGAAACGCCGCCGTCAGGTAGAAACCCACCGCATTATGGCCGTACCACCACTCCGTCATCGCATCCTGCGCGCCGGCAAACACCGGGTAGGACTTGGTCAGGCTGACCGGCACCGCCATGTTATTGAAGATGTGCAGCAATGCGACCGCCAGGATGAACGCCAGGAAAAACCAGTTGGCCACATAGATGTGCGGCTCCTTGCGCTTCATCACGGTGCCGATGAAGTTGATCGCATAGATCACCCAGATAACGGCGATCAGCAGGTCTATCGGCCACTCCATTTCAGCGTATTCACGCCCCTGGGAATAACCCAACACATCGCCCAACGCCGCCAGCACAATGATCAGTTGCCAACCCCAAAAGGTGATGCTGGCCATGCCGTCGGACAGCAAACGCGTCTGACAGGTGCGCTGCACGATGTAGTAGGTGGTGGCAAACAGCGCACAGCCGCCGAAGCCGAAAATGACCGCGCCGGTATGCACCGGACGCAAACGGCCGAAGGTAATCAAGGCAAAGTCCATATTGAGCGCAGGCCATGCCAGCTCGGAGGCGATAAACACCCCCACCAGCATGCCCACGGCGCCCCAAACCAGTGCCATGATCGTAAATTTACGAACAATATCGTAGTTATATTGCTCGGTGCTTGCTACTCCAACCGACGCCATAATTTTCTCCTCGCTATCAAGATAAAGCGTTCCCCCAACAAGCCACGGGGCATTCTTACCGCCCCGGACCCGCCTCGGCACACTGCGACAACCTGAGTATGCAATACATTTAGACAGGCCAAAAACCTGCTGCGCGCCCAGCCCGCTTGCCTTGCCACAGTGTGACCGTGCCGAATGGCACTGTTACTGCTCGAAACTGTGTCAATATAACCGCAATCGCACAATATGGCACTGATGTGTGTCAACCTTCGTGCATTTA
>SCSY01000006.1 GCA_004298625.1 Nitrospirota bacterium
ACTATTGATGAACCTATCAGCGTCCCGACAACTACGCCATAAACTCCTATTTTCTGAACGAGGATAAGACTTCCTATCAGATTAATTAAGGAGCCGATTCCATTATACTTAACCAACACCTTAAGCTTATTCATTCCGGTCATCATTTCTGAGCCGCTTGAAACAAGGGCCGTAAGAAATAATGACGCAACAAACAGTTGGCTTAATACAACCGATTTTTCAAAACCACTCCCAACCCATAGTTTTATCGCCTTATCCGAATGGAAAAAGAAAAATATCAGAATAGGGAACATGAAAAGTATCGTGTATTTTGACGCCTTCCTGAAAAGCAGTGAGATTCTCTCCTTATTCATCGTGGCTGCTATCTCGGAAGTAACAGGCACCAGTGTTGAAGATATAAGAGAAAATCCGTATCTCAATACATCAAATACCTTAAAGGCAATATTATAGTAGGTAAGATTCTCAAGGGGAAGGAATATGCCTATGACAATAGTGTCAATCCTGTATGAGATAAAGGCAAAGGCCTTGGACAGGAATATCCAGATACTGAAGCCAAAAAGGAGTTTGAACGACTCCCTGTTGCTAAGGAGGATATTCAGCTTCAGCCTGGATGTTCTGGAAAAAGCAAAAAGGTAAAGAATTGCCAGATTAATAATACCGGCAGCAAAATATGCAGCTCCAACGCCAGGCAGTCCATAGCCTTTCTCGACTGCAATGATTATGAAAACCAATCTGAGCAGCCACTTTAGAGCTTCCATTCCCCTTGCAGCTGAAAACTGCTGAAAACCCTCGAGCACACGCACTATGCTTACCGACCAGAACTCCACAAAAGAAAGTAAAATCAGGATCCTTATCATGTCTTTTGCAGGCTGTAAAAAGGACCGAGGGATGGTAAAGATCTTTTCAAGCAAAAACTCATTTATAACAAACAATATGCCGCAAAAACCAAGAGCAATAACCGTTACAACAACAAAATTCGTATTAACTATTTCAAGAAGACGCTTCCAGTCATCTTTGGCCTTATATTCAGCCACATATTTGGTGACTGAAAGCCCAAACCCGGCCTCGATAAGATTTGTATTTCCGACAAGGGAAAGCGCAAGAACCACTATCCCGTATGCGTCCTTGCCCAGGGTCTTTATGAGGTAGGTGATAATGAAAATCTGGAAGGCAAATGAAAGGAACTTCCCGCCTGAATTTACTGCGGTATTGAGAAATATCCTCTTCCTTAACATACCAGTGCCGGTCTATCCTGCCGTGTTTGTAGAACTTCCACGGCCTGTCTTCTCCTTCATGAGCATCTCCGCGATCCTGAAATCCAGGTAGTCATCTATATCTACAGACCTTTCCCTGGGCATGATGTAAATATGGCTTTTCTTAAGGAAAACGCTTTTTTTCTTTCTCAGCACGTCCTTCCACCACACATAAATGGACGCATTCATATCGAACACGGGGGGGGCGGACTGCCTTGTAACAAAACCAGCTTTTTTTACGAGACCCACTGCTCCATCCTCATGGACTTCCACCATATTAAAGTAAGGATTCCTGTAAGCCCCTGTAACTGAAAAGACATTA